>DAOVTG010000087.1 GCA_030633185.1 Deltaproteobacteria bacterium | reverse complement strand
CAAATAAATGTTTAGATATCAATATCTTCACCTCTCATCATTCTTCACTATTTCCCCTCCTGCTCCAGCAGCGGCTCAAGACGCCGCAAGAGCTCACTAAGAACGGCTTTCTGTTTTACCGGAGCCGGGATCTCACTCTTTTTTGCAGTTTCTCTCTTTTCGGCGGGAGTTCGCAAAGCTGCTGTTGTATAAACCCCGAGCGGTAGCATAACAGTTTTTCCCAAACCTTGCAAGCAAACCCCTTCCTCAGTTATACGATCGATACAATAGCCCTTAAACATATCACCTTCCGCCACCAACACACCATCAAGCAGAGCGCTCTTTTGATATTCGCCGATCATCACCATCTGTACTTGAGGTAAAAACTCTTCCGTATCTTCTTCATAACTTTCCCGCATGGTAGTCTCACGCTCTTTTTTTTCAAGCAACAGAGCTGAGTCAAAAAAAGGGTTACGCAAAACCTGCCGAGGCACAAAAGCCTCTTTTGTCTCACTCTTTTCAGCCGCCATCTTTTTGATCAGGTTCATGGTGGTCTCCACCTGCCGACCGGGCGGCGGTGACGGCATCCGGCCGATACTCGGCAACGGTTCCGGGGCTTCCAGTTTCAGGCTCAGACGAGGCCTGATCAGGTAGGAATTAACCAAAACAAGTAACACGATTGCCACTCCAGCAAGCATTAGAAAAGGCAATGAAAGTCCCTGGCGCATCCTACTCTTCTCCGGTAAGGCGGCTGGTCAGTAAAAGTTTATCGGGAATCATCAAGGTTACAAAAAGCTCCCCGGCAACCCTTCCCCGACCCTGGCCGGAACTTAATTTCAAGCGGTTAACCCGTAACGGATAAATCGGCTGCATCAAAAGATAGTCCAAAAAGATCTCAGCTTCGGCAACCGTTGCAAAGGTAAAACGAAAATTGAAATCACTGGCCCTTAAAGGCACCGGTTGTTTAACAAATTGGAGCTGTCGGCGCATAACCACCTGAGCCTCAACCCGGGCCAGGGCTTCCGAATGAAGGAAATCAAGAAACGCGGCAAAAACTGCTTCCGGATCTTCAAAACCCATCAGTACCGAAGGGGGAATTGTCGTGATAATATGACGATAGTGGATTAGTTCTTTCTCTAAACGCTGTTTGGTAAGACGCATCTGTCGACAGGACGATTCAAGATTTGCAATCTCGGCTTTGACCAGTCTGATATCAGCCTTGAGGCCCCGACCCAGCAGCAAAATCTGGACAATAACAAGGAGCCCCAGCAGCATAATAATCAATCTAAACTTCATGCTGTTCAAGCTCCGCTTCAGTTTTTACTTCAATTTCCATTTTAAAGCTGAAAGTCCGCGCTCCAGGGGCACTTAAGGCTTTCGGCACGTAGCTTAAATTCCTGACCACAAAACAGGATGAGGCTTCAAGTTCACTGCCGAAAAAACGTAATATCTCAAGGCCGGACTGCCAGTCCAAAGCTTTAACCTTACCGCTTATCGAACTGAGCCAAACTCCCGAGACTCGTTTTTTTTTGTCGGGCTGAATCAGAAAATCATCTAAAACAATCTCCTCGACAACTTTCGAGGCAAGCTCTGAGACCAGCATATTCCAGCGCGGCCGCAGCCGGTAGACCTCATTGTAATACTTCTCCCAGCCCTTCAGCGGCCTTAAGCTTTTAACATCCATCTGTAAAGCCAAAACCCTCTCTCTGGTCTCATTGTAGATCCGAAAATTTTGCTTATAGGTTTGCATAAGTTGACGTTTTTCCATCTCCTGGAGAAAAAGCCAGCCACCGGCCCCGATGAGAGCGACCACCAGAACCCCATAAGCCAACGTGTAGAATCGTTTCGAACGGCGCCCGGCAACCAGTTCCGACGGCAGGAAATTAAATTCTTCAGCAACCTTAAAAAACCCGAGCAGATGGGCCAGAGAACCAATTTGAGTCGGATCGAGAGCGCCAAAAGGTGAACTCTCCGGCATCCTGACTGTCAAACCAACAACATTTAAGGGAAAACGCTCTAAGCCCTGAATAACCGCCGATCCGGCCAGCAAAAGTAGCTCGGTCGGGGCGGCCTGGCGAAACTCCTGCTTAAAAAAGGTCTGGGTCGTGGCGATCTCGCGACCGAGATCGACAATAAAACGCTCGATCTCAAAACCATCAGAACCGCCCCCGTCATTAAGACCAATCGGCACGGAACGGGCGATCTTGACCAGCCCTTCGGGCGAAACTACAACAATCTCGGTCGTACGCCGACCGACCCAGGCCACCAGGAATGAACTCGAAGCCTGCATCAAGGTGGCCGCAAGGTTAGCTAAACCAGCGGGAAGCGAAGTAATCCGCTTAACTTTTGTTTTAAAGGGAAGAAGCTCCCGCCAGACCGGCTGCAGCTCTTGATGGGGAATCGCAATCACGGGGGTACGCTCGCGGTCGACCTCTTCAACCGGCACCCCTCTATAGAATCCGGTGGCCACGACAACCTGGCTGCCGAACTTGGCCTGAACACTTTTGTCAACCAGGGCGGGAAGATATTTTTTACCCACCTTGGGCAGTTCGTCCCAAACGTAGAGAGCCGTGGGAAAGGATCCGCCGAAATAAATCTCGTCGGCCCAGCGGCAAAGCTCCGGCAGGCTTTCGGGAGTCACCTCAAGCAAAGATCCGAGAGGAACCAGGGCATCACCCTGCCTCTCAACCTTCAGGGCGTGATACTCTTCACCAAAACGACAGAGAGATAAAAGCTTACGCACCACACTATTGCCTTACTAAAGATTAATGAACCGCTGTAAAAAGAGGTTCTTGGAGATCCCCTTTAAGACTAAATGACCGTAGAAGAGACCCTTTTTCACTAAAGCTACCGCGAAAATAGAGCCGCTCATCTCCCCTAAAAAAACGACCTTTGGCCTTCAGTTGCCTTCCGGACGAACGAATGTCCAGACCATCAAGACGCAAAATCCTATCACGTAAGGCAAATTTACCGGAAAAACCGGAAAAACCCGGACTCATATACGAAAGCCCATCCTGCTCAAGAAAACGGTTAAAGGCCGTAAACAATGGCTGTCCGGCAAAACTGCCCTGTAGTAATTGCCACTTTCCGTCAAAAACAAGTTCTTCACCGCGCTCCGGGCCTGAGCCCAGCCAGCCTCCGCCAACCAGGGAAAGATCAAGTATCCCGGTCAGTGACAAAGTTTTGTTGAAAGGCTTGAGATCAAACTTTTCAACGACGAGGGAGGCCTGCCAGCGGGGCCCGTGCAAAAAATCATCAAGAATCAGGGAGAGCCGAACTTGCCCCTGTTTGCCAAAACGCGCGGCCAGACGTTCGATTTCAAGTTGAACCAGGTTTTTTTCGGCCAGAAAAGAGAGCTCGACAAGTTGCAGATCAGGCAGTTCCAATAAACCAATCCGAAAATCACTTTTAACAATCCACTCCCATTTTGCCAGTGACTGCAAAAAGTTTACGCTCATATCCTGATAATCAGACAATCGCGATCGACTATCCGGCACCGACTTAGAAGTCATACTCTCCCCGCTTTCAGGGTTGAGTTGAGGGTTGTGTGAATCAACCTCTAAGATTGGAGTCCGATTTACCGATAGCGGTTCCGAAACCCGCAAAACAATTTTTTCGGAGCTTAGTTCGACCTTCAAAACCGGGGCGTTTAAAGGATTACCGATCAGCTTAAGATCCCCCTCAAGGCCTCCTTCACAATAATAACCGGGCAAATCCAGGAACGGACAGCGCCCAATTGTTTGACCCAGATCATCAACCTTGAGATGGTTTACGAGATCGACAAAAAAAGGTTTGCGAAAATGTACCAGACCTCGGGAAAAAAGAGTAGCAATGCCGGGATATTCAAAAGCTGCATTTTTAATATTGAGGTAACCTTTGCGAGGCTGAAAAAAACCTGAAAGGCTTGCTTTCAAAGCACCCTGCGACCAGAGCTGAACTGAATCTCGGCTTATCTCATAACGAGAAAGATGGTGATCTGCAACCGCTATCCGGCCGCTGAAACGTAATCCATCCCCGGGATTACCATTGATGTCAAAATCCAGGTCACCTTTTTCGAAATCGGCCCGCCAGCGGCTCTTGAACGAAGAACCCCACAAAGCGGTTCCGGATTCAGCCAGAGAGACCCCCCTTAAACGACCGCTAATCTCTAAACGATCACCGCTATCCACATCCGTTGAACCGCTTTCCGGTGCAACCACCTCGTCAACCTTATACCAGGTCACCTGGAGACGACCCTGTCCACCATTAAGCGCTCCGGTCAATTCGAGGCTTTCACTTTGATTTTTAGGTTGGCAACACCATTCACCCTCAAGGCCGGTAAAGAGTAGAGGCTTATTAAGACCGGGAACTTTACTGACGACACAAATGGCATCATGCAGAGAAAGAAGGATCGGACTTTGAGCTTTACCCTTGACAATACTTTTCAAGCGCCCCGGGAAAAGGTGAAAAACCTCCGTACCGACCACATCCTTCGGAAACAATGAGGTAAAAGAAAGCTCCACCAACACCCCCCGCAAATGGATACCGTCGATCCGGGGAGAGAGAGAAAGCAGCGATATAATCGAAAAATCAAGGTCTAAGGAGCGGGCTTTGAGATTAATCCCAGGCGTGCTGCAAGCAAAGCCCCGCACTTCGATAGCGGGGCGGGGCAGGAGTTTAAAACCGACTTTCTCCACCTGACAAGGCTGCTGCAAAGCTTGTGAAAATTCGCTTATCAAACGATCTTTCAATCCCGGTTGAGGGATCAGCGGCAACAATAGAAACAAACCCGCCAACAATCCGATAACTATCGCTGGCAGAAGGAAACGAAGAGTTCTCTTTTTTTCAACCATCAGATTTTGATGCACTCACATGGGATGGCTAAGTAAAAATTTCGATAGGCAAGTTGTTTAGCTTTTCCAGACGCGAGACCATACATATAGTATGTCGAGTGTCTGGAAAAGCTAAACAACGCAGAATATCGGAACTTTTTACGCCCCGCAGGAAGTGCCCTTGGGGTGCGACGCCATCAGATTTTGAGTCTCTCGATAAGAGAACGAACACTCAGGTGGGATTTCTCAAGAGCTGCCAGTTCTGCCGGCAAGAGATCAAGTTCAATAATCTCTTCGATCCCCTGACCGCCCAATTTCACCGGCACTCCGACATAGCAATCGGAAAGCCCATACTCTCCCTCAAGCAATGCAGCGACAGGAAAGATCCTTTTCTTATCCTTAAGAATCGCTTCAACCATCTTCCCGACGGCGGCAGCCGGGGCATAAAAAGCGCTGCCGGTTTTTAAAAAAGAGACGATCTCGGCACCACCATTACGGGTACGCTCAATGATGGCGTCGATCTTTTCTGAAGTCATGAGAGCTGTCAAAGGAATTCCTGAAACAGTCGAATAACGGGCCAGAGGCACCATATTCTCGCCATGACCGCCAAGCACAAAAGCGCTGACATCTTCAACCGAAACCTGCAACTCACAGGCTATAAAAGAGCGCATTCTGGCCGCATCAAGAATACCGGCCATCCCCATAACCCGATTTTTGGGAAAACCACTAACCTGTTTGGCAACATAAGCCATGGCATCCAGAGGGTTGGTAACCACCAACAAAAAAGCATCGGGCGAATATTTCACCGCCCGTTGAGTAACAAAGGAGATAATTGAGCTGTTTTTTTCGAGCAGGTCATCACGGCTCATTCCCGGTTTTCGGGCGAGGCCAGCGGTAATAATGACAATATCGGAATTTGCGGTATCGGCATAACTGTTAGTACCAATAATCGAGACGTCACAACCATCAATTGGAGAAGCTTCGAAGAGATCGAGCGCCTTACCTTGGGGCAAGCCGTCAATAATATCGAAAAGGACGACATCACCCAACTCTCTGACCGCCAGCCAGTGGGCACAGGCAGCCCCGACATTTCCCGCCCCGATAACCGTTATTTTCTTACGCTTCACTATTTGTAACCTATATTCTCAAAAAAGGGTCGCCAATCTGCTATTGGCCTGACGCAGGCGAAACTGCTGTAGATAAGCGGCTCCGCGCCAGAACCTGGCGGCGGTTGCCGGAAAATCGTTGAGCAGGGTTGCGGCTCCTTCAGGCTCTAAAATCAGCAGGCGGGCATCCTTAACCACTTGCAAAGTCGTTGAATGTTGGCCTGGATCATCAAAAATAAGCTCACCAACGGTTGCCCCTGGCAGAAATTCCGCCATAATAACTGGCTTGCCCCAGTCCGGCGTCTTTTTTACAGCCTCCAAAGAACCACCCAAAACACAGATTAAGCGGCCGCCGCCCTCACCTTCAGCCCAAAGTTGACTGCCGGACGACACCTCACAAAACTCAGCTATCCGAAGAAAGAGCTCCCAATCCGAATTTTCGCAGAAACTAAAAAGCGGCGAGTTCCGCCAATCAAAGTCAACCCTCGAAAAAAGGCTTGACTCAACCATCCTCTTTTTCCCCGGCCCGGGTGATTTTTTCAGCCATCTTGCTAATAAGTCCGTCAAAACCCTTCTTTTTCATAATTGGACCAAATTGACTGCGATAGTTGCGAACCAGACTGACATTTTCGATAATTACATCGTAAATCAGCCATTTTCCATCTTTGACCTGGAGTTTATAATTGAGAGGAATCTCTCGGGATCCGCTGATGATCATGGTTCTAACCTCAGCCTTTTCACCCTTGATAATCTCTTTAAGATAGGAAACCTGTTCATCAGCAAATTGATCGATAGTTGCGACATAACTCTTTTTCAGAAGATTTTGATAAAGCTCGGTAAAACGACTACGCTCAGCCTCACTTAAGCCCCTCCAGTCTCGACCTAAAGAGAGTTTTGCCATCCGCCGCATATTAAACTGTAAAAAGACGACTTCGGCGATCCGTTCGCGACGAAGTTTCTGCTGCCCATCACCTTTTAGCTCTTTATCCCGTAAAACATCAAGCAACTGATTAACACTAACCTCTAACTGCTGACGCGGGCCGGTTTCACCAGCCCGGAGGCTCAACGGGGCGAAAGCTAACAGTAAAAAAGAAGAGATCAAAGCCAATGCAAGTAAACGATAACGCAACATAAATATTCTCCAACAAGCGCGGATTAAACAGCCGAAATAATCTCTCTATTTTCCCAGCAGCTCTTGCTGGTTCTGGACATAAGCATCACGAACTGCGACGTAAGGATCCAAGGCACCGCCTAGTAGTTTCTCATATTCACCAAGTTTAAATGAGGTCTGGTTGATGGTATTTAAACCCTGCACGGCAAACCCCACTGCGGGTTCATTGTGCAAAGCAATAAAGGTTGGTGAAACCACAGTGTCACCAACCAGACCAACGGTTCCCCTGATATCGCTCGGGCCAAAAAAAGGGAGCACCAAAAAAGGGCCGCTGGAGACCCCGTATTTAGCAAAAGTCTGAAAAAATTGACCTTTGTGTGATTTAAGTTCTTCATAGGTACCAGGATCCATTATGCCGCCGACTCCAGCCGTAGTGTTGAGAGCAAAACGGAGAAAGGTCTCTTCAGCATCCTGAAAACGGCCCTGCAGGAGACAGTTGAGAATCCGGGTCGGCTCTAGCAGGTTATTAAAAAAGTTACGTAACCCGCTACGAAGTATGCTGGGAGTAACCTTTTGGTAACCACTTGAAGTCGGCTCTATAATCCAGAGATGCAGACGATCATTAAAAGTGAAAATGGAACGGTTCATTGGTTCCCAGGGATCATATAAATCCCCAACTTCTTCGTCATACTCGGCATACTCATCCTGCTCGGCTGCAACTTCCGCCACAGTGGAGTCCGCTTGACAAACCAATGGCGTAAACACAACCCTGATACTAAAAAAACAGAACAACAAAATAGAAGCAATAAAAATCTTCCTGAACATATGATCTCCCCTATTCCACTTTACCAAAAACATATTTGCTGATCAGCGCCTCAAGATCAATCGCTGATTCGGTTTCGGTTATTTCATCACCCTCTTTCAGAAAATCCTCTTCGGCCCCGGGTGCCAGCTGAATAAATTTATCGCCGATAATCCCCTGGGTTCTGATCGAGGCAAAAACATCACTGCCGATTTTCACTTCAGGCTTGAGCGAAAGCACGACCTTGGCCTGATCATCAACCAGAGTGATCTGCGAAACCTTGCCGACCTGAACTCCGGCGATTTCAACCCGGGCGCCACTTTTCAAACCGCTGACCGAACTGAAACTGGCATGTACTTTATAATAATTACCGCCAAAAAGCTCAAGGCCGCCAAGATTAAGCGTCAGATAAGCGATCGCCAATAAACCGACCATCATAAAAACCCCAACCGACATCTCCAGGTTAAATCTTTTCATCACAATTCCTTACAACTCATCTTTACTGCTGTGCGCGGAGCCCATGACCCTGACCATAAAATCTCTGACAAAAGGATCTCGACTGCGCTGTAGTTCTTCCGGAGCCAGACAGACCCGGACTTCTCCCTGATGGAGGATGGCAATTTTATCCGCCAGGTTGAAGATCTTGGGAATATCGTGGCTGACAATAATACTGGTGTATCCCAGTCTCTTTTGAGTTTCAAAGAAGAGACGATAGACATCGTGACTCTTGACCGGATCAAGCCCGGTCGTTGGTTCATCGAAAAGGAGAATATCGGGTTCCAGCTGTAGAGCTCGGGCCAGTCCCACTCGCTTTTTCATACCCCCACTCAACTGAGCCGGAAATTTATCGCCACTGTCCTCAAGATCCATCATCTTTAAAGCTGCAAGAACCTTTTCCTCAACCTCTTTTTCCGGCAGGCGGCTGCGTTCCCGAAGCGGCAGAGCGATATTGTCAAAAACAGTCATTGAATCAAAAAGAGCTACACCCTGAAACAAAACCCCGAACCGGGTGCGCAGACGATTTAAGGCCGCCCCTTTGAGCCGGGAGATATCCTCACCTTCAACCAGAACCTGACCCTGATCAGGACGCACCAGACCAAGAATATGTTTTAAAAGAACGCTCTTGCCCTGTCCGCTCTCACCACAGATAACCGTGGTTGCACCACGCTCGATATCAAGATCAATCCCACGTAAAACCACCTGAGAGCCAAAACTCTTATGAATATCTATAAGCCTGATACAGAACTCGGATTGTGACATAAATTCTCTTACGGCTACCTTGATGCCCTCGTAAAAAGTCACGGGATGGCTAAGTAAAAATTTCGATATACAAGATGTTGTGGTTTTTCAGGCGCGAGACCATACATGTAGTAT
>DAOVTG010000288.1 GCA_030633185.1 Deltaproteobacteria bacterium | reverse complement strand
CTCCTCCACAGCGAGAAGCTTTCAGCCATCGGACGACTTTCAGCCTCAATCGCCCACGAGATCAACAACCCCCTCTTCGGCATCATGACCATTCTCGGCAGCCTCAAAAAGAGGGAAGAGCTCTCAAACAAAGGTCACGACACGGTCGAGTTAGCACTTAGTGAATGTCGGCGAGTAAAAAATCTAATTACTAACCTGCAGGATTTCAACCGCCCGACGCCCGGCCGCTTTACCCCACAAGCTATTAACCAACTTATCGATGAAGCCCTGCTTTTAACCAGCAAAGAGTTTAAAAACCAGCGTCTGAAGATCATCAAAGAGTATGCCGACGATCTCCCGGAAATCAAGGTCGTTGCCGACCAGATTAAACAAGTGTTGCTCAATCTTTTGCAAAATGCTCTCGCGGCCAGCCCTCCCAACAGCGACATCACAATTACTACCAGGCAAATAGGCAATCAGCTCGCCATCTCGCTTAAGGATCAAGGCTGCGGCATCACCGCCGAAAACCAACCACATATTTTCGAACCTTTTTTTACAACCAAGTCCGAAGTAAAAGGTACGGGGCTGGGACTTTCAGTCTCTTTTGGTATTATCAGAAGCCATAAAGGTGAAATACAGGTCGAAAGCAGCCCCGGTCAGGGAACAACATTTACCATCCTGCTACCCTTGATGCCCTCGTAAAAAGTCACGGGATGGCTAAGTAAAAATACTTAAAACATGAGGTCACACTATGGACAACAGTAAGCGGATTTTAATTGTTGACGATGAAAAATCGATCCGCCTGAGTCTGGCGGATGAACTTGAGGATGAAGGCTATACCGTCGACACCGCCGCCAACGGCGAAGAGGCCTTTAAACTTCTGGAAGAAAAGGATTTCGACCTAATCATTACCGACCTGGTAATGGAAAGGATTGGGGGTATTGAAGTCTTAAAAAAAGCCAAGACTTTAGACCCCGTAATCAGCGTCCTGATCCTCACCGGTTACGGTAATCTGGAAACTGCAATTGCCGCCCTGCGGCTCGGAGCCGATGACTATCTTTTAAAACCCTGTGAAATCGATGAACTTCTCCTGCGGGTCAAACTCGGCCTCGAAAAACGCGAGATGCAGAAAAAGATCTCTCTCTACGAAAACATTTTTCCGGTTTGTGCCGGTTGCAAAAAAATCCGTGATGACGACGGTCGTGAACCGGGTAGCGGTGAATGGCTGCAAATAGAGGCTTACATTATACGTAAAACCGGCGTTCAACCAACCCACGGCCTCTGCCCTGAATGTGCCGAAAAAATCAGGGCGGAATTAGATAGTATCAAAAAGTAACAGATTGTAATCAATGAGACAACTGATCCCTTCATCTAATATTATCGATGACCTGCTGGCGGAAAACTGGAAGTTGCGCTGGCGGGTTCTTGAGATTTTTCACCAAACGCAGCTTAGGTTGCGCGATTATGCCCGTTCCACGCGCGAGTATCAGCAGGCCTGCGCCCTGTGCAAAGAGATGGCTAAACGCCTCAATGGAGCCAGTGACGTTAATCTCCACCTGGTTTTGACGGCGGCCTGGTTTTTAGGAGGCAGCCATTTTTTATTGCTGGCCTTAGAAGAGATCGTGGTTGATGACCCGAAAACCCGTAACCCCGAAACCAGCCGCCTGAGAAAACCACTGATCAACAACCATCCGGAAATCTCTTTTTTCGACTATTTCCACTCCCTTTTAAGCCATAACCAAGAGGTTGACGCAACCACGGCAACCGCCATCAAAATTTTTCCGCCGGATCTCTGTTTAACCTTGCTCTGTGCCATCCCTGAACGTGAACTGCGACTTGCCGGTCTCACCCTTCTTAAAACACGTTATCCAAAACTTTTCTTTAATGATCTCCTCCTTGACGATGATCTTTCGACCCTTAAACGGAAGCCGGAACTTTTAGACTTTATAGGCCCTTCCTTAAACCCTGAACAAGAAGCCGAAGTTACCGACCTGGTTGCAAGTCTGCTTACCAATAACTGTCTTGCCGTGGAATATGCAATTTGTGCGGTTGGTCGCCTGAAACTTGCGAGCTGCCGTCATAAGTTGCACAAACTCCTCGACGACAACCCCTTAGCCGCCGGAGCTCTGACCCGTCTCGGCGATGAAGAGGGCTGCAAGGTTCTGCTTAAAGCCAGCAAGTCATGGCGCCGCAAAAAAAGGCAGTCCGTACTTTCCGATCTGGCCGGATGTCAAAGCCCGGAGGCCCTCGAATTACTACAAAATCGAGCTCGACAAGGCAATCTTGACGAACGCCGTGAAGCCTTGGGAGCTCTTAATGAAAGACACAGCCCACAGGCCTT
>DAOVTG010000066.1 GCA_030633185.1 Deltaproteobacteria bacterium | reverse complement strand
TCAAGCTCCGGCTCTTGAGCTTTGCTCTCATCATCTGAAGAGAGTTCTCCGGCTTCATCTTCAGGCTCGGTTCCATCTTCAGACAAGGGGATATCCTCATCCCGCTTCTTTTTATCGTCACTCACCAGTCAAACCTCCAGGTTGTGTAAATCTAACATACTCTATAATTTATAATGTTTTCGTAAGCGCTCTGAAAGCTTTTTTGTCAATTCGAAGACCCGAACGGCGCGAGCCGGGGTCAGCGATCCGGCCCCGCAACTGGGCGACACGAAACTCCGCTCTAAAATGCTTTTGAGAGAGATTGTCGCACTACTCAAACGCTCCATTTGCCCTGCAAGCAAAGCAAACAGGGAATCTACATCCTCATTATCTATCGCCGCACTGGTCGGCACTACGCCCCAGGCCAGATACCCTCCGGCGGCCAGAAATTTTTCCAGCTCAGCCTGATAGAGAAGCAGATTCTCCCCATATTCATAGGCATCAAAATTCAACAAGTCAACCCTGGTACCCAGCAACAGGGACCAGTCCGTATTGCCGCAGCAGTGCACTCCGGTCAATCCCTGGAGTCCGGCACTGACTTCATTTAAGAGGTTTTGCACCTGCTCCCGAGAAAGCGTACAGAAAGCGGTACCAAAAGAGACCATATAGGGTTCATCGAAAAAAGTAAGGGTCGGTAAGCCGGGAAAACAGCTTTTGAGAAAAGCTTCCTGCCAACGGGCTTTCAGGTTCAGATGTTTGACCACAACATCGGCCAAAGTCGGATCATAAATAATCGATTTTTTTTTGGCGTCGGTAACCCCGAGACCAAAACTGACCGGCCCGGTCACCTGGCCTTTGACCAAGATCGGTGTTTTTTCGCTGAAACGTTCTGCCAGAGCCGGAAGGCCCTCCCATAACCCGCTGGCCCGCTCTCGACCGATAGCAAAATGATCGAGATCAGCAGCCATCACGGCCTCGTAAAAGCAAGTTAACTGGTCGGCAAAATCGGCTTGGCCCGGATCAATATAGAAACGCTCATTAACTTCATCAAGAACCACACCAGGCAACCCCTGGGCATACTGAACATACATACTCTCAAGAAAAGAACGGTTGGGCAACTGCGGCCAGAAAGGTGCTTCCGGTAAACAGTCAGCAATCAGGTTAAGAGTAGGTTCCACCTCCGACTGCGGCAGGCTACCGATAGCAATCGCCATACAGCGCGGTAAAAAAGTATCCCGAAAAGAGGATCCGGTCACATAAATCTCCTTGTAAGCTGTCCGAGGTAAAAGAGTAAAATTCAGTATATTTCCACAAAATAGTTAAATTCTCCTCAAAAGAGTGGTATCATAGCATAAATATTATCATTTTCGCAACCATTTTACCTCTATTTTCAGCTATTCATTGACAAATAGCTGATTTTTCGCTAACCAAACGTATTAATGACTTTTCCCTGGCACATAGAAGCACTTAACCCGCCTTTTGAAGATCCGGGATTTTTCCTGCGCCACAGCTATAGTGGCCAGGCTCTGCTCTTTGATCTCGGCGACCTGCATAGACTCTCGGCAAAACAGCTTTTAAAGGTTTCGCACATCTTTATCAGCCATGGCCATATCGATCATTTGATCGGTTTTGACCACCTTTTACGCCTCACCTTAAACCGCTCCAAACACCTGCACATCTATGGCCCACCGGGAATTATCGAAATGGTTGGACACAAGCTCAAGGGCTACAGATGGAATCTGACGGCCCACTATGAACTCCTGATTACGGCCCATGAGATTTATGAAAAAAGAATCGAGCAAAGCGCCTTTGCCTGCCGCCGCAAGTTTCATCCGGAACCCGGAACCAGCCAGGCCCGCAAAAGTGCGACCATTTTCAAGACTCCGACCTTTAACATGTCCGCAACCACACTAGACCATGGCATTGACTGCCTCGCCTTTGCCCTCAAAGAACCTTTACAGATCAAGATCCGCCCCGAAAAGCTTGGTCGCCAAGGCTGGTCACCCGGCCCTTGGCTCAGCCGGCTCCGGCAAGCCCTGCAATCTAAAAGCCCGCCGGACACCGCAATTGAGATTGCCGGATGTAGTTATCATCTCCAGGATATTGCCGATGAAATTGCCTTGATCAGGCCCGGTCGAAAAATCGCCTACGTGACCGATATAGGTTTCACTCCGCAAAACCTTAAACGACTTCTACCCCTGATAAAAGATGTCGACCTATTACTCTGTGAAGCCGCTTTTTTAGAATCCGCCGCCGACAAGGCTTTGGCGAGTCGCCATTTAACTGCCGCCCAGGCCGGCAAACTTGCCAGCCTGGCCCGAGCCAAGCACCTCCGGCTTTTCCACTTTTCTCCTCGCCATACGGAAGAGAAAGAGGAGTTCTACCGACAAGCCGGAGAACATTTTACCGGCCCCATCAGTTAACATAGAGCCAAAAAGAGATTGCTTTGTCGACCGCCTTCTGCTAGTTTTGACAGTCAAGTTGCATTGACTACTATAAACTAGAGTACCCCATGCCCCTGAAACAACTGGAATTTTTTTTCTCAACCTACCAGCCACGAACCAAAAGTTCGACCGATACGGTGCGCGCTGCGGTTCTTTGTCCTTTGTACATCGAAAAGGGCATCTTGAAAATGCTCTTTATCAAACGCTCGCAAACGGTCAAGACCCACAAGGGCGAAATTTCTTTCCCCGGCGGAGTCAAAGAGGATCAAGATTTTTCCCTGGAGGCTACCAGTACCAGAGAGACTGAAGAGGAAATCGGCGTCAAAGAGAGTGATATTACTATTTTTGGAGGCCTTGATGAAGTCAATACGACAACCGGTTTCCTGGTCTCCCCGTTTATCGGAGCCATCCCCCACCCCTACAGTTTCGACCTCTCTCCGGATGAGGTCGAAAGCCTGATAACCTTGGCGGTTGACGACTTCTTTGAGCCTAGCAACAAAATAGACTTCTATTACTTTAACGGCCGCCACCTGCAGCCGCAACTGGCCTTTAATATCGACGGCCATATAATATGGGGGGCCACGGCAAAAATCATGTGGCGGTTTTTAGAACTGGGCCGAGAACACAACCTTTTCACAAAAACACCTCACCATACCCTCCATCTTGCCAGCTGAATAAGGCACAACACATGCATGATACGATACACTCGTAAGAAGTCATGAGATGGCTAAGTAAAAATTTCAGGAATCAATTATGTCACACAAAATACTCTTTCCGTTCCTCATCATTGCTTTACTGCTCAACCTTCTGCTTTTAAACGGTTCGGTCGGGGCTGAAGAAGCCGGTGAAACCCGTTACATATCCGACAAAATCAAAATCTACGCCCGAGCCGGGGCGGGCACCGAATTCAAGCTACTCACCCCCCTGAGTACCGGGCATAAGGTCACCTTGCTTGGTGAAAACCAAGATGACTGGGTTCATATAGGCTACGGCAAGAAACGCCAGGGCTGGATTCAGAAACGTTTTCTGACCACTGTCGAACCGGCCGCCAAACGCCTGCTCAAAGCCAACGCTAGAATTAAACAGCTGGAACAGAGTATTAAAACCAAGATCGTCTCGCTCACAGCAACTAATAAAGAGTACCGTAAAGGCAACACCGCCCTGCTCCATGAAGTCAAAGGGCTACGCAGCAAACTACAGAAAGTTGAGAAAGAGTATAAAACGTTACGTAAAGGATCCGCCAACTTCCTTAAACTACAGGCCGAGCACAAGAGCCTGCTCTCGGAAAATCAAGGCCGACAAGAGCGCGAGGCCGCAATTTTAACAGAGTGCGAACTCCTGAAAACAGCCTACCGGATCAAATGGTTTCTCGCTGGCGGCGGCATCCTGATGGTCGGTTTTTTTATCGGCCTGCTCCTGCAGGCCTTCCGCCACCGCAATAAAAAGAGCTCTGGTTTAAGTTTTAAATAAAACAGGCATCAGGAGAACTCGATTGCAACAAGTAATGCTCGGTAATGAGGCGATGGCTCGCGGCCTGCTTGAGAATGGTTGTACTTTTACCTACGCCTATCCCGGCACCCCGTCCTCAGAAATTCTGCCAGCCTTTATCAAACAGGGGCGTGACCATGGTATCACCATCCACGGGCACTGGTCGGTAAATGAAAAAATTGCGTTGGAATCAGCCTTCACCGCCGCCATGACCGGCATGCGTAGTGCGGCAGTTATGAAACAGGTGGGTTTAAATGTCGCCGCCGATGCTTTTTTGAGCAGTGCCTACTTAGGAGTCACCGGTTCTTTAGTGGTCATCAGTGCTGACGACCCGGGCCCTAACAGTTCGCAGACTGAACAGGACAGCCGCATGTTCGCGATGCTGGCTAAAGTCGCGGTCTTTGATCCGGCAACCCCTCAAGAGGCTTCGATTTTTGCAGGCCGAGCTCTTGATCTTTCAGAAGAGCTTGGCCTGCCGGTAATGTTGCGACCGACTGCTACCCTCTGCCATGCCCGACAAAACATAAATCTTGCAAAAATTACAAAACAACTGCGCCAGCCAGAATTCATACGCCAGCCGCAACGCTGGGCGGCAACCCCTAAACATCGCTTCCGGCTGCACCAGCAACTAAACCAAAAACTTCTAGAGTTGGCGGCTGATCCCCGTTTTGACTTTGCAACACAAGTCGAAAGCGGCTCATCCTCCCCAGCCCCCTACGGCATTATCGCCTCGGGCTGCGCCTGGGCCTTAACCGCTGACTTACTGAACTCTTTACCGGACGATGAAACCTCACAATTTAGCCTCTACAAAGTCGATCTGCCCTACCCGTTACATAAAAATGCCGGCCGAGAACTGCTTAAACGCCATGAAAAATTGCTCGTCATCGAAGAGAGCATGCCGGTAATCGAGTATCAAATGGGCGACCAAAAAAAGATTTGCGGACGCCTTGACGGCACCATTCCCGATGCCGGAGCCTTGACCCCGGAAATTATCGTTTCTGCTCTCAACCGCTTCGTAAAGCAAAAACCGCTCTCCGCTAACCCTAACAGTATTGAGGCCCCTCCGGGCAAACGCCCCAGCCTCTGCCCCGGCTGCCCTCATCGTTCAAGCTTCTACGCTCTGAAAAAAGCCCTTCCTAAAGGTATCTACGCCGGAGATATCGGCTGCTATACCTTAGGAATCAACCTTGGCGCTTTAGACACCTGCCTCTGCATGGGAGCCTCCATCAGTCAGGCCGGCTCCTTTTACCAGACTTTCGTGAAAGACGGTGAAGATAGCCCGCCGATTGCTGCGATTATCGGCGATTCGACTTTCTACCACTCCGGAATTCCGGCCCTGATCAACGCCCGCTATGAAGACAGCCGTTTTGTCTTGTTGCTCCTTGATAACAGTACAACCGCGATGACCGGCAACCAGCCGACACCGGCAGCCGGTTTGCAGGCGGATGGCAGTAGGGGACCGGCCCTTGAGCTGGAAACACTGCTCAAGGGATGCGGTATTGAAAAGATCACGATTGTTGATCCTTACCAACAGAGTGAACTGATTGACACGATCAAAGAGGCCTGGCAATATGCTCAAGCCCCGGAAGGCGGCATTGCGGTGGTTATCGCCAGACGCGGCTGCCTGATGATTCCCGCCGAACGTAATCTGCTGCCAGCTTTACAGGTCACTATTTTAGATGATGATTGCACCGGCTGCGGGTATTGTCTTAAAGCTTTTGAGTGCCCAGCTTTGATGCTTAAGACGGATGACCCGGAAAACCGGGTTACGATCGACCAGATCACCTGTGTCGGCTGCGGGCAGTGCCTTGATATCTGCCCGCATGGAGCGATTAAAATTAGGACGTTAACATGACCAACTGTAAACTTCTTATTGCCGGACTTGGGGGTCAAGGGGTGGTTTTTCTTTCACGCTTGATCAGTCAAGCGGCCCTGCTGGCCGGTGACAATTTTATCACATATGAAAGTCATGGTATGGCCATGCGTGGTGGCTCGGTTACCAGCCAGGTCAAGATCGGCAACTACAGATCCCCTTTAGTTGGCCTGGACTCGGCCGATATGCTTCTGGTTCTGGCCGCCGGTGAATATGAACGTAACCGGCATTTTCTCCGGCCAGGCGGTACCTGCCTGGCAAACAGCGATCAACCCCTTGCCGACCTACCTCAAGAAAACCTCGTGGGAGCCACCGCCATCGCCGTAAACCATAATCTTCCGAAAGCTGTTAACCTGGTTTTCAGTGGCTGGGCGGCGCAACACCCGGCCTTCCCTTACAGTTTTGAGTTAATGCAGGAAGCCGTCAAAATGATGGCGGTCTCACCCACAATAGAAACGGCCAACCTCAAGGCACTTGAGCTTGGCCGTCAGATGGCTAAGTAACTACTCGTAAGCGTTTGATATCACAATGATTTTACATTCTGTCTAATGCCAGTATAACGTGCGAAAAGTACTTTGTTATTTTTAAATATGTGGCCACATTAGTGGTCTGAAAACGCTTTTTACGAGGGCATCAACTTTGCTTCGCTTTCATAAACGGGGTCAAAGCTGGGGTGCTAACGCACCTTGTACCAGCAATGACCCCAATCCCGGAAATTTTGATTAGGTATGAATTTCGCGTCCGTCATCCCGCCTTTGAAACACTGGAAACAACGTAACCGCTGGCTTTCAATTGGTTCACCAGAACCTCAACCTCTACGTCTTTTACTCTGAAAACCAGTTCTCGCTTGCCCTCAATTGGAATATCGTCAACCAGAGCCAAACTCACCAGAATACCCTTCATCTCATCCAGGGTTTTTATAACCTTGATGATTTCGTCCTGCTCCTGAGGGAAATTGTCAAGGGTAATCCGGGTCGACTCTTTATGGGTTGCTCCCAACATCTGGAGAAAGGCCCGAAAGATATCCGACTCGGTTATAATCCCGATGATTTTACCGTTTTCAACTACCGGCATGGCCCCGATCCCGTATTTAGTACCCAAAACGGCGGCTTTTTCCAGCGTCATATCGGGTGGACAGGTGATCACTTCCCGAGTCATGATCTCATCAACCGTCATCTTGGCCAGCAGATAATTAAGTTCATGAATACTTAAACTGGTCGCTTTAGAGGGCTGAGCTTCACGCAGACCGGAAAGAGTAACGATACCGACCAGCCGATCACCCTTCATCACCGGCAAACGCGAAATCTTGTGATTTTTCATTAACTTTTTGGCATCAATCACCAAAGTGTCCGCACTCACCGTGATCGGGTTACTCTTCATCCAATATTTAACAAACATACGCAACTCCTTATGTAACTATTCCCAGGTTCGCTCATCAACAATAATATCGGCATCCTCTCCCAGGCTGCCGGGAGTAACGATCTCAAGCTTAGGCCGTAATTTAATACCATCTTGGATAGCACTGGTGATTTCAGCATAAATGGGATCGCCTGACGGCGGGGCTTGAGCCATCTCGAGCTTAAAAGTCATAGAATCAACTTCATTCTCACGAGTAACCACGATCTGGAATTTTCCGACTTGGGAAAACTTGGCGATCACGGCTGACGCCTGCTGAGGATGAACAAACATCCCCTTAACCTTGGTCACCTGATCAACCCGTCCCATAATTTTGGTTAAACGGGGGGCAGTTCGACCACAGGCACAAGGTTCAACCGTAAAAGCTGAAAGATCTCCGGTGGCAAAGCGAATCAGGGGATAGATCGAGTTAAAGAGGGTAACCACCACCTCTCCGGGCTCGCCGGGCCCCATTACTTCACGGGTTCGGGGATCAAGAATCTCGATATAGGCATTAGATGTAAAATGCATACCGTTACGCTCTCCGCATTCATAGGCCAGACAACCGCAATCGGCCGTACCATAACCTTGCCGCAAACGCATGCCGAACATCTCTTCGACCTCACTCCGCAGAGTATCGGTAAGAATCTCAGCCGCAACATAACCGATTTCTAAAGAGAGATCTTTTTTCGGATCCAGACCCTCAACTATTGCGTGCTCACCTATTTTTCTCAAATAACTGGCCATACCGACAAAACCGGTAACGCCCAGTTCTTTCATAATCTTGACTTGGGTTTCGGTATTTCCGACCCCGGTCGGGATGACGCAACAACCAACATCCAAAAGTGACTCTTCGAACATCAAACCGGCGGGGGTCATCTGGTAACCAAAAGTATTGATAACCACATCCTGCGGGCGAAAGCCAGCCGCATAGAAACCCTCACTCCAACCCCAGAATTCAGTGGCTTTTCCCTGCGGATCAAAGATCGGCCCGGGAGACATAAAAACCCTTTTTAACTGGTTGATAGGAACCGTCAAAAAACCCCCAAAAGGAGGATTCTCGGCCTGAAGCTGAGCCAGCTGGGTTTTAGTCGTTACCGGCAAACGCTCCAGATCTTTTACCGAAGAGATATCGGCAGGCTTAACTCCGGCTTTATCAAAAAGGTTGGTTACTGCCGGAGCAAATTGATATGCATGCTTGGCAAGTCCTCTAAGACGCCGATCATGGTAGGCCTGCCAGGCTTCGGCTGACGCGGTTTCGCGTTCCTCATGGTAGTAACCTGAACTGCGTTCAATAAGCGTCATTGACTGTCGCTCCCTCTGCTATTTCTAAGATAACCAGCGTTTCCGCCGTTTATAGTGTTTAACGTCCTTAAAACTCTTTTTCCCGACATCGGATTGACCAAGATAGAACTCTTTGACATCGGGATTGTTGCGTAAGACTTCACACTCACCATCAAGCACGACCTTGCCGCCCTCCATGATATAGGCGTAGTCGGCAACCTGAAGGGCGAGATTAGCATTCTGCTCAACCAGCAGAACGGTGGTTCCCTCCTCCTTGTTAATGCGCATGACGATCTCAAAGATCTCTTTGACCAACAAGGGTGCCAGGCCCAACGAAGGCTCATCGAGCATCATTAATTTTGGTTTCGACATCAAGGCCCGACCGATAGCCAGCATCTGCTGCTCGCCACCGCTCATATAACCGGCAACCTGCTTATAACGCTCCTTTAAGCGGGGGAAATAGGTGAAAACTATCTCCATATCCGGTTTGATATTTTGCCGATCCTTACGAATATGAGCTCCCATAAGCAGGTTTTCGGTTACAGTCAGGTCTTTGAAGATACGTCGGCCCTCCATAACCTGGAAGATGCCGCCCTTAACGATATCTTCGGCATCTCTCTTATTGATAACCTCGCCCATAAATTCGATGTTTCCGTCAGTAACTTCCCCTTCTTCAGTTTTCAGAAGGCCGGAGATCGCTTTCAGGGTCGTTGTTTTGCCGGCACCATTGGCCCCCAAAAGGGTCACAATTTTGCCCTCAGGCACCTCCAGAGACATCCCTTTTAAAACTAGAATGACCTCGTTGTAGATAACCTCGATATTGTTAACACTGAGCATTACACCCATTTTGCAACTCTCCACAGCCTGCCGGTTTTATTTCTGCACCAAGGATTTGCGAACAGCTTTCAAACCGCCATTAAGGAGGCACTGCGAAACGCAGTGCCTCCTTAATGAACTTAAACAAAATTTAACGACTTAACAAAACTTTCTTAACCTGCACAAATTTCCCACCCTGAACCTGGTAGATATTCAGACCCATGGAACCTTTGTGACTCTTAGCGGAAAAACTGATCGGCACGGTCAAACCGCCGGTATCAAAATCAGTCATATTCTCAAGAGCGGCTTTAATGGCCGGACCATTAACTTCGCCTTTAACATTGCCAATCGCTTCAGCCATAACCTTCATTGCTGTAAAACCCTGGAAATAATTAACAATCTGAACTTTGCCAGGATGATATTTTTCACTGGCCGCTTTGGCTTCTTTAACACCGGCGGCATCATCGTCCCAGAGACAGAAAGGATTAGTCCAGTAGCAACCTTCAGCAGCGTCACCGGCGAGTTCCCGGATTTTACCACTCATAGCCCAGTTCAGAGCAAAAAACTTGGTCCGCAGATTCAGTTTCTTGGCATCTTTCAAGATCGTAGCCATAACTGAAGTCTCCTGACAAATCGCGAAATCAGGGTCGGCTTTTTTCATGTTGAGCAGCTGCGGCGTAGCATCGAGCGCGCGCAGGCCGATAATCGGTTTGGCAACCAGATCAACTCCGATCTCTTTGGCATAAGCTTCAGCGCCGTCAAAATTTTGGCCCTGGAATTTCACAGTAAAGAAAGGGGAACGACCGAAACCGGTATCATTATAGATAAAAGCGACTTTAGGGTTACGGCTTTTGTCAGTCCAGGTGTCTTTGATAAATTTCAGAGCAACCCGAGCCTGGTCAGCGTATGTGGTACCGACCATGAAGTTGTAAGGAGTAACCTTGGGATCGGTCAGATGCTCGGAATAAGAGGCCGAAAAATAAGGAATCTTATCTCTTTTAATCAATGGTGACATCGCTTCCGTATCACCGGTGCCCCAACCCTGAATGGCGACAACTTTCTCGGTTTTAAACTTTTTGTACGCGGCTAAAGCCTGAGGAATTTTATAGGCATAATCAACATCCAACAATTTAATCTGGGCCCCGTTGATACCACCATTTTCATTGATACTACGAACACAGTCACGAACCCCTTCAGCATACGGAGTACCAACCGAACCGGTACCGCCGGTAATGTCAAAAAGTCCACCAATCTTGATGGTTTTTGCGGCCAGGGTCGGCGCCGCAAAAAACAATACCAGGGAGATGGCTACCAACCAGATACTTAATCTTTTCATCTTTTACTCTCCTTTTTCCTGCATAAATTGTGGTTCTCATTAATGGGCAGAACCTTCCCTTGTGCGCATTTAAAACGGTCTTCGGTTTTCGGTGGTCAGTATAAGCCTAAGGTGCCGATGGCTTACAACCAACTATAAAACTAGATTTTATAAACTGACCAAATACAGTATCTGACTATTTTGAGTAAAATGTCAATGATAAAAAACTAATGTAACTATTCAGGTTCTGTCTTAAAACTGATGGCGTCGTAAAAAGTCCGATCTACTGCGCTGTTGTGGTTTTTCAGGCACTCGACATACTACATGTATGGTCTCGCGCCTGAAAAACCACAACATCTTGTATATCGAAATTTTTACTTAGCCATCCCGTGACTTTTTA
>DAOVTG010000192.1 GCA_030633185.1 Deltaproteobacteria bacterium | reverse complement strand
TCAAAGGATGGACGATAAGCAAGACATATTTCTGCTCGCAACCACTCATTACAGAGATAACCAAAACCCAGATCAAGAACCACGAAGCTGTCAAAATCGCCATACGCACCAATTGCTCGGCCATCGTTGCCACTGGAACAACCAAACAGTGCCGCAGGAGAGTCGGAGTGACAATCGACATCGTCAAACCGAGTATCTTCTGAAAAGGCGAACCCACTCCCTACACGAAGGTAGAAACTTTGGCTTGGCGCAGCCCATAATCCAATGGGAAAGGCAAAGAAAGCCACGAAAAGCCACACTAACAAAATCCGTGATTTTATTGAAAAAAAGTAAGAAAGCATGTCATTTCCACCTATTGCCTTTGATGGCGGCGTAAAAAGTCTAATAACCGTCATACCGGCAAACGCCGGTATCCAGAAGTTATTGAATTAACTGGATTCCGGCTTTCGCCGGAATGACGATTTAAGGACTTTATGGGCTTTTTACGAGTGCATTTTTTAGGTTTCATCAAAGTCTTACTCAAAGGATAATCCCGCCGCCCAGAAGGCGGTCACCAGAATAGAAGGCAGCTCCTTGGCCCGGGGTTATGGCGTATTGAGGCGACTCAAATTCGATTTTGATTTGCTCATCAGTCAACGGGATCAGGAGGGCTGGTGCCGGTTGGTGACGGTAGCGAATTTGGCACTCTATTTTGAACGGTTGAGATGGAGGTTCAATCAGCCAATTAATTTTGTACACCTGCAACCGACTGCCGTAGGTCTCTTCCCGCTCGCCAACCAGTAACCGGTTATGCTGGTAATCGAGTTTAATCACATAGAGAGGCTCGGGATGGGCAATCCCCATACCTCGCCGCTGACCGACCGTATAATTCTGCAGACCTTGATGCTCTCCCAGTAAACGGCCCTGGCTGTCGACGATTTCACCCCGACCGCCGGTCACTCCCCGACTGACCAGAAACTCCTGGTATTTTTCGCCATTGAGGAAGCAGAGTTCTTGACTCTCCCGGTAATTATCAAGTTCATAGCCAGCCTCGGCCGCCAGGCTCAAGGCCTCGGCCTTACTGATCTCTCCCAACGGGAAAAGAGTGCGGTGCAACAAGATTTTCGGCACGGATAATAGAAAATAACTCTGGTCTTTACTTTGATCCAGGGCTTTATGATAATTGATTTCAGACTTTCCTGAAGCATTGGCAAGCTTCCTAAAATAGTGCCCGGTCGCCAGTTTTTTAATCTTTAAACGGTCGGCCACCACCGCCAGCCGGGCAAATTTAACCCGAGCATTACAGCGGATACAGGGATTCGGGGTTTGGGCATGGGCGTAATCAAAAAGCAGATCGTCAATAACCTCTTTTGCAAAAACCTCGGCCGCCGATTCTACCAGCAGTTTAAGCCCCAGCCGAGCGGCCATCTTTGAGGCACGATCCAATAAAAACTGGGTATCAGCCCCGCCCAGATCAAGGACTACCGGAATCACCTGATACCCCTGACGTTTAAGTAAAACAGCCACCGCTGCACTATCGACGCCGCCGCTGAAACCTAAAACCACTCTTTTTACTTTGCTCATTAATCTAAAAGCCTTAACTATGTGAAAATTCCAATTCTGTCCCCACTATATACAACAAAATCATCAAAACTGCGACATTAAACTGGACGCCAGGCTTGGATTTGTGGTATGCAATTCTTCATAAAAATAATAGATAATCAGTAAATCGGGACAAATTTATGTTGCTGGGAATTGATGTCGGCGGAACCCATACGGATGCGGTTATTATTGATCGTGGAGGGGTAGTGGCTACGGCCAAGGTCGAAACCGACCATACCAACCTGATTGCCTCTCTTGATGCGGTCTTGAAAAAGATTTTAAGATCTAAATCGGGCCGGTTGCCCATCAGCAAGATCAATCTGAGCACAACCTTGACTACCAACGCTATCGTCGAAAAGCAGCTTGAGGAGGTCGGGGTTCTCGCAGTTTCCGGTCCGGGGCTGGCGCCGGACTATTTCAACCACGATCTCGGTGAACATTTTCACCTTATTGAAGGTTCAATCGACCATCGCGGTAGCTTACGCTTGGCATTAAATGAAGTTGCCGCAAGAGAAGCGGCAGCCGACTGTCAACGTAACCGCCTTAAGGTTTTTGCTGTTGTCAGTAAATTTTCTCCCCGCAATCCCGATATTGAACAGGCTCTGGCCGAACTCGTCTCCGCCCAATCCGACTTTACGACTATCGGTCACCGGATCTCCGGCCGACTAAATTTTCCCCGGCGTCTGGCTACCGCTTATTACAATGCGGCCGTCTGGCGCCGTTACAACCTTTTTGCTGACGCGATCGCTCAAAGTATCAAAAAACATAAACTTGACGCACCCATCAATATCCTTAAAGCCGACGGCGGTACGATCGACTTTGAAAACTCCCGTAAAAACCCGATCCAGACAATTCTTTCGGGCCCGGCGGCCAGCGTTATGGGGATTATCGCCTTAAGTTCAATTACTAAAGATGCCATCATTCTTGACATCGGCGGCACGACCACCGATATCGCCATTTTTGCCGATGGCGCACCCCTGCTCGAAAAAGAAGGCGTTAGTTTCGGTGGGCGGGCAACCTCGGTGCGAGCCATCGGCACGCATTCGATCGGGATTGGCGGCGACTCGACAATCACGATCAGCCCTGAGGGCAAATTAATGGTTGGCCCTCAGCGTCAAGGCCCACCCCTGGCCCTGAACGGCCCCCAACCAACCCTGATCGATGCCTGCAATGTTAAAGGATTGTGCGATCTTGGCGACCCCGACAGATCTTTTGCCGGTCTTAAAAAGCTGGCCGAAAAAAACAGTCTGACCGTCGTCGAGTTGGCTGACAAAGTTCTTGATTTAGCCCTTACAACTATTCGTGCCGAGGCTGGCAAGTTGCTGGAAACTATTAATCAAAGGCCGGTCTATACGGTCGAAGAAGTTGTTCATGGTAAAAAAATCAACCCTCAACGACTCTACGTCATGGGTGGTCCGGCCGCAATTTTGGCCCCGCTTCTGGGTCGGATCTTTGACCTTGAAACTGAAATCCCGAACAATTTTGCGGTTGCCAATGCCATCGGCGCAGCCCTGACCAAGACCACCATGGAAATTGAACTTTTCGCTGATACCGGCAAGAAAACCATGTTTATTCCTAACCTCGATATCAAACGAAAAGTAAGTAGCTCTTATTCGTTGAGCGACGCCCAACAGGACGGAGTTAACGAGCTGGTAAAATATCTCAGAGAAAATGGTCATCCTGAAGTCACAGACCAGGATGTTTCCGTAGTCGAGGCCGAAGCCTTCAATATGGTCGATGATTACGCCGTCGGCAGTAAAACCATCCGCGTAAGTTGCCAGATACGCCCCGGTATTGAAGAGGAGATTAAATAATATGCAGACTTCCAGACATTTAGGGGTTATTTTTTTCCCGGCTTATGACTGGGCCATCAGCCCAACCCATCCGGAACGGGAAGAACGCCTCCTCTACACCCAGGATCAACTTCGGGAAGAGGGGCTTTTCGATCTGCCCAATATTACGGAATATAAGCCTGAAATTGCAACTGACGCTGATCTTGAAAGAACCCATTTCTGTTTTCCCGGGCCCGGAGAAGTCAGCACTGAATCCCACTTGGTGGCTGCTGGCGGTGCCATCAAAGCGGCCCGTTTGGTGATGGAAAAACAAGTCGATAGAGCTTTTGCCCTGGTTCGACCTCCGGGCCACCACGCCATGAAGGTGGTTCACGGCAACCGGGGTTTCTGCAACATCAACAACGAAGCTGTTTTGATAGAATTTATTCGGGAGCACTACGGTCACAAAAAGATTGCCGTTGTTGACACCGACTGCCATCACGGCGACGGCACCCAGGATATTTACTGGCACGACCCTGATGTTCTCTTTATCTCCCTGCATCAGGATGGTCGTACTCTCTATCCCGGTTCCGGTTTCAGCGATGAACTGGGCGGGCCTACGGCCCGTGGTAAAACCATCAACATCCCGCTGCCACCTAACACCTCCGACGAAGGTTTTCTCTACGTCATAGATAATCTGGTACAGCCGATTCTCGATGATTTCAAACCTGACCTGATTATTAACTCCGCCGGCCAGGACAACCATTATGGTGATCCGATCACCAATATGAACTTCTCGGCTCAAGGCTATGCTAAACTCAATGAAAAGCTCAACCCGGACATTGCCGTGCTTGAGGGGGGCTACTCCATCCAGGGGGCTTTGCCCTATGTCAACCTCGGCATTATTCTGGCGATGGCGGGCCTCGACTACAGCCGGGTTCGGGAACCTGACTATAATCCCGATGAGCTTCGCCAGAGCCGACAAATTACCGACTACATAGAAAAACTTTGCGACTTGACTTTAAAAAACTATTTCAAACCACCACCTTTAAAAGTCAAACCAAATCAATACGATAGCAGATCAAAATCAGTCTACTACGATACCGACGGAATCAACGACCAACAACTTGAACAGATTATGGTCTGTACAAAATGCTCCGGAGTGCGTCATCTGACTTCAAAAACCCATAGCAACTCAACCTGTATGGGCATTGAAATCCCGATCGATGCCTGCCAACGCTGTCGCGATGAAGGCTACCGTCTGCTCGACGAAGCCCGGCGGAACTTCAAAGGAAACACTGTAAAATTCATCAACCGCCGGGAACAGGAGTACTTGACCATAAATGAAACCGAACTGACGCCAATGGGCCGTTACTATTTTTGATGGCGTCGTAAAAAGTTCCGATATCCTGCGATGTTGTGGTTCTCCAGACACTCGACATACTACATGTATGGTCTCGCGCCTGGAGAACCACAACATCTTGTCTATCGAAATTTTTACTTAGCCATCCCGTGACTTACAAGTCCACTATTTTTGATACAGGAAAAATATGAAGATTCTGATTGCTGAAGATGAAAGGGTGTCGAGACGCCTTTTGGAGAGTCGCCTCCAAAAATG
>DAOVTG010000023.1 GCA_030633185.1 Deltaproteobacteria bacterium | reverse complement strand
GTCACGGGATGGCTAAGTAAAAATTTCGATATACAAGATGTTGTGGTTTTTCAGGCGCGAGACCATACATGTAGTATGTCGAGTGCCTGAAAAACCACAACAGCGCAGTAGATCGGACTTTTTACGACGCCATCAAACTTTAATTACCACAACAATCTTAAATATCTCGGCAATTACCCCTGGAGAAATTGGGGATCGGAAATTGCGGAAATTGGGAACAGCCACTGATTAACCTTTCCTGATTAAATTAATGACTGTCCCCGGTTTTTGGTCTATATGCCATAGTACATATTCCCTGTATATCCCGATTAAGACTGTATTAAGTGCTTATATAGAATTAATATGCAGATTTTTTTCTGCTTAAATATTTCGTTCGCATGGATAAGGAATTAATAAATGGCAATACCTGACTTTCAATCCATTATGCTTCCTCTCCTTCAATTATGTGGAGATTCCAAAGAACATTCAAACCGGGACTCAATAGATCATTTAGCGGAAATATTACACTTGTCAAAAGAGGAACAGAAAGAACTTTTGCCAAGCGGCCGGCAGGCCATATTCCACAATCGTGTGGCGTGGGCGCGGGCATATATGAAAATGGCAAAACTTCTTGAAAATCCTCAACGGGGGATTTTTCGCATTACAGAACGAGGTCAAGAAGTTTTGCAAAATCCACCTCGAAAAATCGATATACGCTTCTTGATGCAATTCCCGGAATTTGCTGAACGGCGGAAGACTGAACAGAATAAATTAAAAAAGAAAAAAATTGTGTCAACTTCACCTAATGAGTCAGGTTCCAGCATTACGCCCGAAGAGCAGATTGAAGAAGCATATGAAAACCTTAAGGAAAATCTGACAAGTGAAATTATTTTTCAACTCAAGGAGTCGTCCCCTTCATTTTTTGAGAAAGTCGTTGTGGAAGTATTGGTAAAGATGGGGTACGGAGGATCACGTAGAGATGCCGGAGAGGCCATTGGGAAAAGCGGAGATGAAGGAATTGACGGTATCATTAAAGAAGACCGCCTCGGTTTAGACATTATCTATATTCAAGCAAAAAAATGGGAAAACACTGTCACCCGTCCTGAAATTCAAAAATTTGCAGGGGCATTGCAAGGCAAAAGAGCCAAAAAAGGTATATTTATAACAACTTCTGAGTTTTCTAAAGGCTGTGAAGAATATGTGGCAACAATTGATAACAAGATAATTCTCATAGACGGGCAGCACCTTGCCCAACTGATGATTGATTTTAATGTGGGAGTATCCACGGAAGCAATTTACGAACTTAAGCGAGTTGACTCGGATTACTACGCTGAAGAATGAAAAAACTCTCTTCGTTCGCACAATTAAAATTACTATAGAGCATCGTCAGCGTAAAACTTTTATTAAGCAATTGAGTGAGATAAAATGCCTGAAATAAGCAGATTCCTTGGGATCATTATCACGATGTATTTTGACGAACATAACCCACCCCATTTTCATGTGAGATAATGAATATAGGGCCTCAATGGAAATAAAAACATTGAATATCCTCAGAGGTGAACTGCCTGCAAAAGTTAGAGGACTTGTCGAAGAATGGGGAGAAATCCATAGTGATGAATTATTGCAGATTTGGGAAACAGGAGAATTTCGTAAGGTTGCTCCGTTAGTGTAGTATGGAGGAGGATGTAAAATGAAATGTGTATATCTTAAAGAAGCTAAATATATTAAAGATTTTCAAGTGTATGTATCATTTAATGACGGAAAATCAGGGATTATTGATTTAAGGGATATTGTTTTTAAATATAATATTGCAATTCCCTTGAGAGAACCTAAGAACTTTTCTAAATTTTATCTTGATTCTTGGCCTACTTTGGCGTGGGACTGCGGTTTTGATATCGCCCCTGAAACAATATATGAAAAATGCGAACAATCGGATGCACTTGACCGGGAATAGCCACCCGTTTTTTCTTTGGACATTTCGGCGCGGCGGCTGATGCAGGTCGTTATTAATATTGCCACAACAAATCTCTTGAAAATTTTTGTCGTTCCACAGTAGAGCTTATCAGCGATAGTTTCAATTTGTTACGTATATAGAATGAACACCTTCAGCTATTAGCAAGCAATAAAAGTAAACCGGGTCGTAGGCTCAAAGCCTGTCGATCCGGTTTTGTTTTAGGTTGTAGATTTAGGAGGACTTTGAGATTGTTTGTTCATATTTTGGGTAAGGTTTAGGAAGGGTGTAACTATGGCACCTGAAGCGATGAATAAGCCAACCATGGAAATTCCAAAGCCGAAATGCCCGGCGTCGCCACATAATCCGATCGCATAAGGTACCACGCCGCCGCCGATTAGGAACGCCACTGAAATTGTCATGGCAACAACAATATTACGAGAATTGGCCGGAGCTACTCTGGCTAGAATGGCAAAGCCAGCCGGGAAAAAAGATACGGCCAAAACAGGCTGAAGAAAAACCAAGATTTTAGCTAGAGTCAGAGTCGATCTTGGAACCATTCCCAGGGCCATAGTGATCGTTCCGGTAATGCCCAGAACTAAAATCAGTGTACGGCTGGCGCCGACACGATCCGTGGCCCAACCTCCAAAAAAGACGGTGAATACAGTAAGTCCGCGCGACAGGCTTACTAGGGTGTTGGCGGTGTCATGAGCTATACCAAAATGGCTGACCAAGTAGGACGGTAGCATATTAAAAAGTCCCATGGTCGAGGCGATACCTAGGGTAAAGAGAAAAACCATGATCCAGAAAGCCGGGCTGGTGACCAGGGCTCGACAATTTTCAAGCTGGGGCACCTGTCCGCGAAAATGACCTCCAGAACCAAAAATGAGAAATGATAGCCCGAAAAAAATAGAGAAGATTCCCGGCGTAGCCAAAACTATGCGCCAGGAAAAATGTGGAAGCATAACGGCCGCTATCAAAGGGGCTAGTGTGAAAGCCAGGTTGGGGGCCAGTTCGTGAATAGCCAAGGCTTTACCCCAATGCCTGTCTTCGACCATATCGGTTAAAACAGCGATGGCGCTGGGCAGGTAAAGACCACAGGTTAACCCGAGCATCAGGGCAATCAGGCGTAAGCTGTCAAGAGTTTGACTGGTCGCACCCAGGAGCAGAACGATACCGGTGCCGATTGCACTGCCGGCCAGAACTAGTCGATGGGGTAGCCAGGCCGAAAGAAAACCTGATCCCAGAAGGGCGATAAAATAACCGCTGGAGAGGTAAATAAATAAGGAGGCTGCGGCCGAATGGCCGATCTTCAACTCTTTTTCGATGGCCGGAAGCAGCGGTGAAAACAGTACCCGGGCAAGAAAGTTAATCAAGAAAAGTGAAGTCAGAAACAATATCCAGGGCAAATGGCTGGCAAAAGAAGAGGGAGTATGTTTGGTCAAGAGACAGATTCCTTTATTCCTGTAATGTTTTCAGGTAGCCCAAGGAGTGTTATCAGTGGCGGGATAGAGTGGTGGTAGCCCCTCTTTCTGGTTGCGGGATGGTTTGGCCTGGGCTTTTATCCGTAGCTTTTTTGAAATCGTCTGCCAGAAATGGCTACCGTCCCAGGTTTTGGTGTGCAGACTGTAAAGGGTCTCCTCCAAGTCGGCGAAGGCTTGGCTTAGTTCCGGGTTTTCCAGGTGGTTGGCAATTGCTCTGAGGTTGGTTGGCGGGTTTTGCGGCCAGTTTGCGGCGGCCCAGTCAAGAATGGCCTGATGGGTGGCCTGGGGATGGTTGTCAAGGCAGGTTTTTTTAATGGTTTTGTGATTTGCGGGTTGTTTTTTTTCTGATCTTATCATTTCTTTCTTGAGACCGACCGGTCGCCGCCGGGCGTTTATCCAGAGCATCAAGGTTATTAACCAGGCCAACAGCAGCAGCGCGCTGATTCCTTGCCAAAGTTGGATAGTGGCGGTGTTCGGGGCCGGAGTCAGGGTTTCGGGGTTCACCGGATCCGTTTCTTCCGGAGTTTTTCCAGTCGTTATAACCGTTTGTCGAGGTTTTGTTTCGGTGCCCATGCTGGCGGCCTTGATAACCTTGATTTGTCGAGCTGGCAACACCGCCTTTTGTTGTCTGTTGTTAACTACATCCCACCAGTCAATCGTAATTTCCGGCAGTGTGAAAATGCCCTCTCGTGAGGGGATAAAGGCCATCGATTGGCGTTTGACGGCGTGCAGCGTGGTGCCGTCAATTTTGGTTTTATGTTCAGGTTGGTCAAGATAGATTTTACAGCTGTCAGGGGCTTTAAATTTTATCTCCGGCAGCTGTTCGGCGGTTAGACCTAAAGCTTCAATCTGGATAATTCGGGTTAGAGGTTCGCCGATCTTAAGCTCTTTTTTTTCGTCTGAATTTTCTATTATGGCCATTTGTCGAGCCGGCAGCCAGATTTTGCCTTTAAATTCATCCGGTACCGGAGTCAGGGAGATGGTCAGCTCCTGGCTGCGGGCTCGTAAGCGCCGACCGCGACCGGAAAAGCGGTTGAAAAATGGATCAGCTGGAAAACGGCGGTTGCTGACACTGGTACTGATGGCTTGGAAAAGTAGCGGCGGAATCGTGATCTCGTGACCCTCTTCGGCGATAATCGCATATTTTCGTTCAATTACCTGGTAAGTGATCCCATCTTTTCGGCTCTGAAAACGGCGGTCGTCGCCGAGTTTTATGATGGCGGCATGTTCTAAAGTTGGTTCTTCGAGTGAAGCTTCACTTATGCGTAGTTGATCATTGAGGAAAAGTTTGACACTGATGGTGATCTGGGCCTGGAGGTAAGCCGGACTATCCATTTCCGGAGTAACTTCAATAAAGACATCAGGCCGGGTGCCGGGCACACCTGGTGAAATTGGGGTTGGCGCGGTGACGGTCAGGGTCAGAGGGTTGGTTTGCTCTTTACCAATGATAAAGGGCGGAATCGTGAAATTGCCGGTACGTCTTGGTTGCAGTTCAATGGTCCAAGTTTTGGTGGCTTTGCTGGTACCGTTTATGATTTGGAAATTATTGCTGACGGCTTGATCGGTAATGGAGAAGTCTTTTTCAAGGGCGCTGGTGTCAAGGTTTGCAATACTGTTGCGGGCACCGTCGGCCTCGATAAAGAGTCTGACGGTTTCATCACTGCTGATCATCTGCCGGTCAAGCCGGGCTTTGACGGCTGCATCGCACAGAGTCGGCAACAGAGTGCTGAAAGTAAGAGTTATAATGGCAAAAGTGAGTAGTTGTAAAATTTTTAGTTGTTGTTTCATGAAATTGGTTACCACTCTTTGTTTCCTTGGGTACGGTTTTGGCGGCTGCGGTATTGGTAGAGGAATTTCTTTTCTAAAAGGCCTCGTGGGTCATCCGGAACCCGGCGCAGCCACTGTTCCAAGGCCTGTTGTTTGGCATCCATCGGTTTTTCGTCATCCTCTGTTTCCGCGGCAACGCCTTTTGTCGGCTTCTCTGCGTTCTCTTTTTCAGCAACTTCTAGAGAGTCTTTGGCTTCTTCAGTTTCGGACTCTGGAGTTTTTTCCTCATTTTGCTCAGATTGCGAGTTATCAGTATCGGTTTGTTCCTGGTCGTCCTGGTTTGGTTCGCTTTGAGAACTTGGTTGGCTCTTTTGCTGATCTTGTTGTTCGGAAGAGTCTTGTTGCTGATCGTCTGAGTTTTGATCTGAATTTTGATTTTTCGAATCGTCATTCTCGGGTTGTGATTGGTCACCGTCCTGCGACTTTTCCTGATCTTTCTGCTCTTTTTGTTGTTGCAGGAGTTTTTCGACCAGTTCGCGGTTGAAACCGGCAGCTTCCAGGGAAGGGTCGGCTTGCAAGGCCTGATCGTAGGCCTCTATCGCTTTTTCCAATGCGCCCGAGTGAGCCAGAGCATTGCCTCGGTTATAGTGAGCCCGGCTTGATGTGAGAGGTTCCAAGACGGCAGCTGATTCTTTAAAATTGCCGGCGCGATAGAGGGACGCAGCCCGCCAGTCGGGATCTTTGGTCAGTTGGGCGGCTCCGTTGAAATCATCCTCGGCAAAGGCTTTCGCGGCTTGTTGGGTCGGGCGTTGCCAGAGATTTTGCCAAAAATTATCCCGGTTTTGGGCGGCGGCGGTTTCGGGGTTGATAAAAAGAGCCATCAGGAGAATCAGAAGCCAGCCTTTACGAAAGCATATTGCCGCCAGCAGAACCAGCGGAATCAGCAACCAGGGGCCGCGATCAAGCCATTGATCGCCGGTAAGTTCACTTTGACTTTTAGTTTCAGGAAAGAGGGTTGTCGGTTTGTTTAAACGCTGAAAAGAGCTCTCCGGGTCGCTAATTTCAAGATAGCTGCCGCCGCCGGATTCGGCAACCTCGCGCAACTTGGCAAAGGCGGGAACCGGAACTACAATGCGGCCCTGTTTATCTTTCAGATAGCTGCCGTCAGACAAAGTTATCGGCGCTCCATTTTTGGTGCCGACGGCGATAACATCTACTCTATGACCAGATTTATTAAGTTTTCGGGCGGCTGCGATAGTTTGCTGGTCGGCATCATCGGCAAGCAGAATAATCTGTCCCTGGTTGATGGCCGCCCGTTTAAGCAGCTCGCCAGCTTTTTCGAGTCCCCGGTCGGCTCGGCTGCCCTGAACCGGAACTGTATTTGTATCGAGACCGGGCAAGAGATTAAGCAGGGTGGCCCGGTCATCAGTCAGCGGGGCGACAATAAAACTGTCACCGGCAAAGACGACCACACCCTGTTCGATCCCGATTCCGGCTTTAACTAGATCAATGGCCTTATAACGGGCTCGGCTCAGACGTGAGGGGACGATGTCGGGAGTCAGCATTGAGAGTGACAGATCAAGCACGATAACGCGGCCGCCGGCGGCGCGAAAAAGGGGTTGCGGCAAACGTTCCCAGGTGGGCCCGGTCAAGGCCAGGGTCGCAAGAGATAACATTATCAGGAGGCTGCTGTAGACTCTTTTTTGTTGAATCTTGGCTTCACCGACCAGGAGATGTTCAAGCAGGTGGTGATCGCAGACCTTATGCCACTGACTTTTACCGGGCTCTTGTCTTTTGAGCCGGGCCAGCAAAAGCAGACCGACCGGCAGAGCCAGCAGCCACCAGGGCCGTAAAAAATGAAAATCATGCAGATTCATATTATCTAACTCGGTATAGCCGAAACCAAACAGGTTTGTATTTATCGAATGTCAAACTGATATTTTCTAAGGCACAAAGTTTTTTCTGATTCTACTTTGTACCTTTGTGCCTGACTAAAAGCAGTAAAAAAGCGAGCAGCAGAGCTCCGCTCAAGGGCCAGAAGAAGAGTTCGCGAATCGGGCGCAGGGCTTGATCTTCACTTAATACCGGTTCTAACTTATCGAGCAGGGCGTAGATCTTTTCCAGATCCTTTTTTTCACGGGCTCTAAAATAGCGGCCCCCGGTAAGCTCGGCAATCTTTTGCAAGGTCTTCTCATCGAGGTCGGCGGAGGGGTTTACGAGTCGGTTACCAAAAAAACTTTTGACCATCATGCGATCCGCCCCGACCCCGATGGTGTAGATCGAAAGTTTTCCCTCTTTGGCCAATTCGGCCGCTTTTAAGGGATCAATAGCCCCGGCGGTATTGGCTCCATCGGTCAATAGAATAAGAACTTTCCTCTCTCCCGGTCGTTGAAGCAGACGTTTGACCGCCAGCCCCAGGGCGTCGCCGATTGCGGTTTTTTCGCCGGCAATCCCGATCAAGGCTTCTTGCAGAAGCTGGTTAACGGTTTTGCGATCGAGTGAGAGGGGCGCCTGCAAATAGGCTCTGGTGCCAAAGAGAATCAGGCCGATGCGGTCGCCTTGCCGACGCTCGATAAACTCACCGGCAACTTTTTTGATCATGGTTAAACGATCAACCGGTTTGCGGTTGATCTCCATATCTTTAGCCTGCATACTGCCGGAGATATCGACCGCCAGCAACAGATCACGGCCGCTGATCGGCATGCTTAAGGGCTCGCCGATCCATTGTGGCCGGGCCGCAGCACAGACCAGCAAGATCCAGGCAATAACGGCTAAAAGCTTAAGCCAGTTGGAACTTTTTCCGTTTGAAGTCTGGCGAAGATTTTCAAGATCTTGAAAAAATGGAACTTTCAGGGCCCTGCCGGAGGTACTGCAGGCCCGGGGCAGCAACAGGTAGACCAGGAGAGGGAGCGGCAAGATTAAGAAAAATTTGATCCAGACAAACTCTATCATGGCCGCACCCGGGGTCTCTTTTTCTGTCCGGAAAACCACTGTTCGACAATTTGGCCGAGGGTGACAAGGTCAGTCTCGCTGGTCGGAGAGTAGGTATCTTCAAACAGGGGGCGGAGCTCTTGATCGCTAAATTGTCGACTTTGGCCCAGGTTTTTATCGCAAGCCTCTTTTTTGAGAAAATCAAGCCACTTTTGACCGCAGAGTCCGGCTACCGGTTGTTGCGGAAAAAAAACGATGCAAAAGCGTCTTATCAGGGCTGAAAGCTCTTGCAGGACCAAGCGTCGCTGCTCAGGATCCTCGGTTTTTAAATCGAGTCGGGCAAGTTCTGATAAGGCCAGTCTGATAGGCCGCAGGCGAAGTTGTCGCTGCCGCCATTTGTAAAAGCTAAAGCTGATTAGCGCCAGCAGCAACAGGGTTACAAACCACCAACCCGGGGCCGGGGGCCACCAGCCCGGATCCGGGGGCAGATGAATATCTTTCAGTGCGGCTAAAGAGTTTTGGTTGGTCGGATTCATGGCTGGCCCGCATTTCGTTTCAAGCTTAAGCCGCGGCGCATTATCCCTGCGATATCATCACCGGAGACGATCTTGAGATAGGGGATTTTCAGGTTGCCGGCAATCCGGCCAAGATTTTCCCGGCGTTCATTAAATTTCTCACTGTAAGCTTTGCGTACGTCAGCGGTGTTGGTGTTGAGCCGGGCCTGATCGCGGCCGTTACTGATATTGTAAAGGCCGGGTGGCGGCGGTTTAAGTTCCAGAGGGTCGATAATCTGGCAGAGAATAAGGTCATTGTGACGGCGAAGACGGCTTAAATTTCGCTCCAGATTCTGATCATGGTGATAAAAATCACTGATCAGAAAAATCCGGCTGCCGGGTCGGATGGTACGAAGAGAGTGATGGAAAACCTGTTCCAAGGATGATGTGGAATTTTCGTTTGCGGGTGCTTTGGTCGCTTTAACGAGAGCATGGATCAGGGTCAGTACCCCTTTGCGCCCGGCCTGTGGCCTTAAATCAAATTTTTCCTCAGGGGTCAGGAGAATGCCGCCGATCCGGTCACTGTTAAAAGCCGCCGTCCAGGCTATGGTTGCCGCGAGACGGGCGGCAACCACCGATTTGAAGGCCTCTTTGGTGCCGAAATAGAGGGATGGGCTGAAATCGACCAGGGTCATGACCGGCCGGTCACGTTCTTCAGCGTAAAGTTTGGTATGGGTTTTGCCGCTGCGGGCCGTAACCCGCCAGTCGATATTGCGGATATCATCACCTGGGGTATAGATCCGGGATTCGGCATAATCCATACCGCGGCCGCGAAACTTGGAGAGCGTATCGCCAGCCATGATGGAGTAGGCCCGTTGACTGTTTTTACCAATCAGAGAACGGGCCGTATGGCGCAGATCAAGAAGCTCTTCGGTCGTGCAGGTAATCCCGTTGACCAATGAAGATTGCGGTTTTTTAAGAAATCTTGCCAGGCGCATTGTCTCTAAGGCACCGGGATGTGGCGCAGCAGTTCGTCAATGGCCTGTTCGCTGTTGATCCCTTCAGCTTCGGCCTCAAAGGTCAAGATCAGACGATGGCGCAAGATGTCATGGGCAATTGCCTGAATATTTTCCGGGGTCACATACTCTTGACCCTGAAGCCAGGCATGAGCTCGGGCGCAACGATCAAGGGCGATGGTGGCCCGCGGGCTGGCCCCGTATTCTATCCAGCGGCCCATTTTTTCACCGCAGGCTTGCGGATCGCGGGTCGCGAGAATAAGCTGGACGATATACTCTTTAAGGGGTTCGGCCATATGCAGATCAAGGACGGCTCGACGAGCTTGGGTGATTGTGTCAGGACTGAGAATCGCCGTCCTTAAATCTTTTTCCTTCAACTCATTTAAGGCTTCACGCCGGGCCAGTTCAAGAATCTGCTTTTCGCTGCTATAGTCGGGATAACCAACATTTATCTGCATCAGAAAACGATCGAGTTGGGCCTCCGGCAAGGGGTAGGTGCCCTCTTGTTCGATCGGATTCTGAGTGGCCATAACCATGAAGAGATCGGGCAGGTAGTGGGTTTTACGACCGACACTGATCTGTCTTTCCGACATCGCTTCCAAGAGGGCGGATTGAACCTTGGCCGGAGCCCGGTTGATCTCATCAGCTAAAACAATATTGTGAAATAGGGGGCCTGGCTGGAAGCGAAAGGAGTCATTGCTGCGTTGGTAGATTTCGGTGCCGGTAAGGTCTGCCGGCAGGAGATCGGGGGTGAACTGCAAGCGTTGAAAATCACCTTCGATACAATCTGCCAGGGCTTTTACAGCCCGGGTTTTGGCCAGTCCCGGAGCTCCTTCAACCAGCAGGTGACCATCGGCCAGCAAGGCGATCAAAAGACGTTCGACCAGAACTTTCTGGCCGATAATCTCGGTTTCCATGCGTTTCCCAGCTTTTTGAAAAGCTTTTAGGGACTCGTCGATGGCCGGGGTGATATCTGATAATATAGTCGTCGGTTCCATAATAGTCCTGTCTCGGTGCGGGGACATGTCTCCAGGAAGGGCTTTAGCCCAAACCGGGCTGAGCCTGCGCCCTGAGCGCTAGCGAGGAAGTGCCCTTGGGGTATCCGTCCTCGAAGTGGGCGTTAGCAAAGTTCGCCGCTGCCCTCTTCAACTTAACCGTTAGATTGAAAAAAGAAAAATAAAAGGACGAAATTGGCTGACAACCAATTTCGTCCTTTTTTAAGATCAGAAAGATCAGTTGCCGAGTTTTGCTTTTAAAGCGGCGAGTTTGTCGTTGGTGGCTTGATCGGCACTGCTTTCACCTAAGCCGGCAAACTCATTTTCCAAGCTGTCGCCGCTGTCAGCCGCCATTTCGGCAGCCGCCTCAGCTTCATGCGAGGAGCGTTCGGCTTTGGCCCGCATCCGGGCCATGAGATCGTCGGCACTATGTTTATCCGACATCTTGGCCTTGGCTTGGTAGATCTGCTTCTTTACTTCAGAAGCTTTACTTTGGGCGATGATGAAATCACGGTTACGTTTAAATTCGGCCAGTTCATCTTCAATTCGGCGGACATCCTGTTTGAGGCTGTCGATCTGGGCGCGTTGCTCCTGGCAGCGGGGCTCCATCTCCAGGGCTTTTTTCTCGTGTTCCCCGGCCCGGGACAGAGCTTTCAGCGCAAGATCCTCGCGGCCGGCCCGCAACGCGGTCTCGGCTTTGGCCTCCCAGTTGCTCTGTTCAAGTTTATCCTTGTTAAGAAGAGCTTTGGCCTGTTTCTCGGTGGCGATACAGGACATTACCGCCTGTTTAGCCTCTTTGATCTGTTTTTCCTTGTCGCGGATAGCTTGATCCAACATCAATTCGGGGGTTTCTATCTTGTCGATAGCTTTATTGACTCCGGCCTGGCCAACCTTAAATATTCTATTAAAGATACTCATGTGTAGATTCTCCTTTTAGTTGAGGTAGTCGGCCAGCAGGGTTTCAGCCCGATCTACCGCCAGCTCAAGGGTTGTGAAAACGCAGAGTAGTTCATTGCTGTCGAGATTTTCGGCTTCACGGCTCTCGACCAGAACCAGACGGGGATCGTCGGGGTTGGCCCGGTTGAGACCAAAGGCCACCGGCAGAATCTCGGTGTTGAGATCAAGCAGGTCATGGTAGAGTTTTTCGGTGGCGACGGAGCTGATGTTGCCCAGGTCGATCTCAAAATAGAGATGACCACCTTCCAGGTTGATAAAGACCGGCAACTCACCGTCGCGTTCGACCCGGTAGATGGTTTCACTAAGTACATCGACTCTAAATCCGTTAAATTCGAGAAAACTGGCGAGATCTTCTTTCAGGGAGCTGGTCACGATTACCTGTTTCATTACGACATCCTTTTTATGAATCGGTTCAGGTTGACGTTGCACGTTACTGTGTTATAAATATTTGACCTGTCTGCTTGAATATAGGCTACTTTTAAGATGTGGTCAAGAGGGGAAGGGATTTATTTGAAAATTTTAAGATTGAATGGCAGGAGGCTGTCCGAGAATGCTCTTTTTCCCCAGCTCAGCGTTATTTTTAAAAATGCCTCGATCTGAGAAAAAATTTCTATTCTCGGATAGCCTCCTAGGCAAAATTCCAGATATTGTATAGCTACTACAATTTGTGCTATAGAAAATGCTTAAGATAAAAATTGCCAATGAAATGCCTTGGTTGTATGGGGCTGTTGAGATTAGAGGAGATATGAAGATGAAAAAATATTGTTTTACTCAAATGTTGTATGATTACATGCTGGGAAAACAGCGTGCAATGTCCTGGTTTTTTCTCTTTATGTGTATTTTTACAATGTCTCTATTTGGAGGTTCACCGGTTTTAGCTGCGTCTGGGGTTTTTCCTGAACCACCATTCGAGATGTTCAATAATGTAGTGCAGGTTACCTATAATACAAGCGGAGCTTCACTGAATCCATACGTTAACGATTATGGTGTGGGTTATTATGGGTACGGAAGACATTATGAAGGAGCTTTTACTTCCGGAAACTTTGGAATTCAAGGCACATTCAGTAGTACTGAAGATATAAATACTATCTGGTTCGAAGTGGCGGTTATTGTTGGCTCAGAACAAGAGGTGTACAGTGAAGCTCTTTGGCCGGGAACTAGTAATAGTTTTGACGTTTCACTTCCAATTCCAACTGATGTAAGTAATCTTGTAGGTCGTATTATAGTTACTGTTTCGTTTAGTTATAATGACAGAGTTAGTGATTATATCTCAGGAGGATTTAGAATTTTTGTTGATGTGAACAGCAACAATCAACTGCCGGTGGTTGACTTAAGCTATGAACCAGCCCAACCAATTGCCGGACAACCGATCAATTTTACGGCTACCGCCTCTGACCCCGATGGCGATAGTTTAAGTTATGCTTGGTATCTGAATGGCAATCAACAGGATGCCGACAGCTCAACCGTTAAGTGGTCTAATCCAGGTATAGGTGAGTATGTTCTCAAAGTTGTTGTAGATGATGGAAATGGTGGTGAAGCCGAGGATCAGGTTGCATTTACGGTCACCAATGAAGTTAAACCCTATGTCATAGCACCTGGTTATCAGGAGGGAGAAGGCGAAGGTTGGGGTTTTGTTGATAAAGTTTTTATCGATGGTGTGGAGGTAGCTGATATAGAACAAACGCTTCTTTATACAGGTTCCCAAATCAAAACCGGTCCCGGGGTTGAAATTCTTCTAAGAACTTCCTTCGGAGCTGTTATGAGGGTCAACGAAAATACGCAATATGAAGTGATGGAGCGTAAATTTCAAACACCAACTAATCAGAAAGTATACGGAAGACTTAAAGATGGAACCTGTGGTTTTTACTGGCCCAAGGGGTATGAAGGAGCAAAAAAATTCGAAGTTGGTACAAGCCGCGTGGTTGTTGGTATAAAAGGAACAACATTTACAGTATCACACATAAATGATGTCAGCACTGTTTCTGTGCAGGAAGGAGAAGTTGAAGTAACCAACCTGGATACAGGTGTTGTCAGCCAAGTGCAAACCGGTGGAAGCCTGTCAGTTAGAGATGAAGGGGGGTATGTTGCAGGAAATTATAACTACTATTTGCCGTACTACTCTTCGGTTGATGGCAACTGGACAGGTTTAGGGTTGGCCAATCATAGCCAAATAAATTCTGCGCTTTTACAGGTAGCAGTTTATGGTGACAACGGTAATTTACTTGAATCGGAAAGGAAGCTTATACCAACATACGGTCAGGAGGCATTTGCGATAGCAACCAATCTCAATGATAGTGGCTGGATGCAAGTTAATTCACACCAGCCGTTGTCCGGGTTGGCTTTTGTCGGTTTGAGCGGAGCGGTTCCTTTAATGGCTGATATTCCATTTATGGGAGAGTTGTCAACCTCAATGGTAGTCCCCTATATTGTCCAGGATGATGACTGGGACACGTCAATATTAGTTTGCAACCCCCTAAATCTGCCTAACGACGTAACCTTGCAACTGATTAATCAGGATGGCAATCTTCAGGGAGAAGAAACTGATGAGCTTGCGCCTATGGGTGGTGGTGAGTACCATCTTTCCTCGCTTTTTGGTCAAGGTTTTCAAAAATACGGCAAAATTAAAATCCAGTCCTCTTCAGGGATAGCTGCTTTCGCACTTTATAACAATTTGAAAAGCGGGGGTAGCTACTACGCAGGAATAAACGCCGTAGCTGAAAATGCAGATACGAGTGCAAGTTACACCTATTACCTGCCATATTACTCATCGGAAAATGGGGATTGGACCGGTCTTGGACTCTCTAATAGTGATAACTATGAATCAGCCGAATTGCAGGTCTCAGTGTACAACAAAGCCGGAAATACCTTGAGTAGTACACCAGTATCTATTTCCGTCGATGGTCAGATTGCCTTTCCTGTCGCACCGGCTGGAATCACCAAAGGCTGGATTCAGATTGATTCTCAACAACCTTTGACAGGCTTGGCTTTTATAGGATCTGGTAATGGGAGTTCTCTGATGGCGGATATTCCATTTATTGATGTCTTAAACAAAAAACTGATAATACCTCACGTTGCCCAAGATTCGACATGGGATACGACAATTTTACTTTGTAATCCTAATCATGAAAATGCTTTGGTGACCATCGTTAATGTTAATCAAATAGGGGAAATATCCGGATCTTCAGAAAATGTAATCGCTGCACAGGGCAGTGGAGAGTTCCCGTTGTCAGCACTGTTTGCCGGGCAGACATCTATTGCCGGCAAAATACAGATTACATCATCAGTGGGCTTGGCAGGTTTTGCCCTCTACAGTAATCAGAAAAGTGGTGGATATTATTTTTCAGGTATTAATACTGATGTTTGCGAATAGCTTTGGAGAAATCTTCCATAACGCCTAAAGCGATGCCGTCGGTGGAGGCTAAAGGCTGAACGGTTGCGGTCTGATCCGGGGCGAGCCGGTAGGGAGGGCCAAATGGTTAACTTTGTCATTACTCTCCGGGAATAGAAATTTTTCTCAGATTGAGGTAGTTTTTATGTCGTTAAACATGGGTTAACAAGTAACAAAAAAATGGCATGTTTGCCATGAGGGATAAAATATGTTGGAAGTCAAACCGTTAACTGATTATTTATTAACTGAAGAGCCTTATTATCTGCCGGTAGCTGATGAGATTAAGCTTTTTGAGGCGGCTTGCAGTGAACGTTTGCCGGTGATGCTGAAAGGGCCGACCGGTTGCGGTAAGACGAGGTTTGTTGAATATATGGCCTGGCGTTTGGGGAGGCCGTTGGTGACCGTCTCTTGTCATGAGGATCTTTTCGCTGCCGATTTGGTCGGGCGTTATCTTTTGACCGGTGATGAGACTGTTTGGATGGATGGGCCGTTGACTCAAGCTGTGCGGGGAGGTGCTATCTGTTATCTCGATGAAGTAGTTGAAGCGCGTAAGGATACGACCGTGGTTATCCATCCGTTGGCTGACGACCGGCGGGTTTTGCCGATTGATAAACGGGGCGAAGTCGTCAAGGCGCATCCCGATTTTCAGTTGGTGATTTCCTACAATCCCGGCTACCAGTCAGTTTTGAAAGATCTTAAGCAGAGCACCCGGCAGCGTTTTATCGCCTTAGAATTTGATTACCCGGAAGCCACGGCTGAAAGTGCGATTGTCGCTCAGGAGAGTGGTATCGGTTCCGATGAAGCGATTCGTCTGGTTCATCTTGCCGGTAAAATTCGCCAGATTCGTGAACAAGGTTTGGCCGAAGGGGCCGGTACCCGGCTTTTGATCTATGCTGGCCAGCTGATTAGGCAGGGCATTGCCCCGGCTCGGGCGTGTAAAGCCGCAATCGCTCAGCCTTTGACCGACGATCCCGGTTTGCTGGAGACCCTGGATGAAATTATCTCTGATATCTTTGCTTGACCCCCTTTTTCAATGTGATGCAGATCTGGGTGAAAAGCTATGGCGTGAGATTTGTTGCCGTCGGCTGCCGCCGGATCCGGCGGTTGTTTCCCGGTTGGTGGCTGTGGCGGAGAGTTGGTTTAAGAAGCGTCAAGTCGAGGTGGCCCAATTACTGGTTGAGGGGTGTTGTATTCTGTTGCCGCAGGTCGATGATCAGGGCCTGGAAAACTATGTTGCGGCCGTCGATGCCGCCGGGGTGATTACGCCGGTTCTGGCCCGTTCGGCGGCGGAAAAGTTTGTTGCTATCTGTGTTGCCGGTGAACCGTCGCTTTATGAGTATAGTTGTCGGCTTTTTCATGACTTGGGGCCTTGGGGACCTTATCCTCTGGGGCAGGTGACCAATGGTTTACTGGCGCTGCTTGAGGTCGACGGCGCGATTGTCGCAACGACTTACGCTAAGATGATAGTCGCGGCTCTTGAGCAGGGGATAGAAGAGAAGAAGTTGATTCGCCTGGTTGAGCATCTGGTCACCGGGATCAAGGGCATGGCGGATTTGAAACGGGTTTGGCAGGCGGGTCAATTGTTACGGGTGGTTGATCTCGATTGGCAGTTAGGGCGCTCTTTTTTGCGCGGGTTGGAGCGGGGTTTGCGTTTTCTTAAAGAGCGGCAGCTGACAAGTTTTGTCGATACCGCTTTAAAAGGTGACGATCAGGGAGAGCGGCGCAGTCGTTTCTTAGGGCTTGAGGCAATTTCCGGGCGCGAGCTTTATCGGCAAATGCAGACCATGGCAACCTTGAGCTCGCAACTCGTATCCCTACAGCGTTATCTTCAGGCTCGGGGCGGGCGGGCTTTGGCGGTGCGGCCTTTAAGTGAGATTCCCCGCAGTCCGCTGGTTAGAGAAGCGGCTTGTTGTACGGATGGACGCAAGATTTTTCTGCCTGCCGAGATGGAGTTGGGTAAGGATATAGAGGAGAATAAAAACTTTTATCGACTTTTTGCCGGTCTTGAACTAGCCGCGATTGAGGCGCAAAGTTTTGCTTTTGATTTTGGCCGCTGGCAACGTTTGCGGGGCCGGGCAGCGGAGATTGGTTCTGGTGCTGTTGCGGCGGTGGCTGCAACTGTTACTGCTACTCCTTCGGCGACGGCGGCGTTTGCTTTTTCCGATTACTACACTTTTTTTGCTCTTTTTCCGCAACCTGAATTGGCGGAAAAACTTTTTAATTTGGCCGAATTTGCTCGGCTTCGTTATTTTTTAGAGCTCTACTATCCCGGTTTTGCCCGGCGCAGCCAAGTTGTGACCGGAGACTTGGCCGCAGTTGCGCCGCAGGCTCCGGCCGGGGTGCGCTTGGTCGGTTACCTTTATCATTCATTGGTTTTAGGGGAACGTTATAACCCAACCTGCACTCCTCTTGAACCAGAATTACTGGTCTTGGCTGACAAACTGGTGGATGCCGCCGAATCCTTGCAAAATGCGGCGGCGACAGTTGATAACGTTGCCGATTGGGTGGCAAAGGTTTACGGCTGGGTGGTCGATTTACCGTCAATAGCTGAAGCTTTTATTGCTTTTAAATTTCCTTTCGGCAGGCGTCTGCGTTTTGATCTGGTCTATCTGACCTATCAGGAGAGCGAAAAAAAAGCTCATGTTTGGCGTGAGGAGCTGGCCGAGAAGGGGGTTGCGGTTGATAAGGGCGCACTCAAAGATATTTTGCGCGATCAGAGTTTGCAACTGACACCCGAACTTTTACGGCAATTGTTAGAACGTTCCGGCAAGTTGCGTGACCAGAGCGGCAAGCAGATGCTCAAACTGCCGCCGGGATTTGATCTGTCTGAGCTTTTGCCCAAAGGTGCGGCCGCCGCTGCGGTTTTAGACCGGGATGAGCAGGTGCCAACGTTCTGGTATGATGAGTGGGACTATCGCCTTAATGATTACCTGCGCAATCATGTTAAACTTCTTGAACATCGCCGAGTTGGCGGTGATGATACTTTCTATCAGGAGGCGATTGCTGATCACGGTGGT
>DAOVTG010000056.1 GCA_030633185.1 Deltaproteobacteria bacterium | reverse complement strand
CTCTGGCTTGGTTGATCCTGCCACCATCAAATGGAATTGGGGCAATCAATTGGTGGTGGCCTCGCTGCCTCTTAAAGTCGGGGAGTTAAAATTACAAACTTTTGCAGACTTAATCAGGCCGGAAGTAAAACAGATACTTATGGGTGATCCCAAATTTGCCCCATATGGATTGTATGCCAAGGAAGCAATGGTGAATTCAGGTTTTTGGGCAAAAATACAACCTAAAATAAAGTACAACCGGAAGATTAGTCTTTCTGTCCGCAGATTAAAAAGATATGGCCTCAGCCGGAAAGGCATTGTTGCTCTCCTTTATCAAACAAATATTAAAGGTAACTTGCTCACCCATTTCGTGATTCCTCAACATCTTTACACACAGATAAAGTACTTTTCCGCACCACTTATTAAGAGTCGTCACAAGAGTGAATTGATTCAGTTTCTAGCCTTTGTGCAAAGCAAAGAGGCAAGTGACATTTTCAGATCCGCAGGCTTTGTTATTAGTCCTTAGGGTCTGTAAATAAGTAACATGGCCGATATTGCGCTTAGATTTATGTCAGCGCTGACTGAGGAAATTATGCCTACCATCCCTGATAAGAAACAATACAATAACCGCTTTACTCCGTTTACCGGCTTGGGGCGTACCCTGTTTGTCAGCTTGTTGCTCTTCTCCCTGCTGCCCTTAAGCGTGGTCGGCCTGCTCAGTTACAAAAGAGGGCAAACCATTCGCTTTGAAAAGCAGACCCAGTCTCTGCAGGCAGCTGCCAGCCTTCGTAACTACTACTTGACGTTTTATTTCGAGGAACGAGTTAACGATTTGATCCTTCACGCAGATTTATCCGAAAATATTGTCTTGTTACAGAAGCTAATAGAAGCCTCTGGTGAAAGCGTCTTGTCTCTGGAGCAGTTTATCAAGACATACAATTATCTTAATATTGTCACTGAACATGGTAGTGATCTTTTGGAATTTCAGGAATTGGCTGATGATTATCACGATATTCTGATTGTCGATCTCCAGGGCAATATTCTCCATAGTGTTGCTGCTGAAGCAGATTTGGGCACCAATATCTTTACTGGTTCTCATCAGTCTAGAGAATTGACCAATGTGTGCCGTAGAACCTTTGACTCGAATCAAATCCAGTGCTCGGATTTTTCCAATTACGAGTTCTCCGACAAGCTTGAAAGTCTTTTCATCAGTCAAGTGATGGTTGATGAGGATGGTGAGGTGATCGGTATTATGGTGATGCAGATCACCATGGCCCATATAGATAGTATTATGACTAATGTTGGTGACCTGGGTGAAACCGGTCAGGTATTTTTGGTTGGTAATGACAGCACCCTGCGCAGTCGTCGTCGTAATGATGTAAGTTCGTCTGCTTTAGGTGGAACGATAGATAATCCTTTGGTCACCCAATGGCTGGCCCTGGAGAAAATACGGCACGGATCTGATGCTGACCTTGATAAAGAGTTGTTCCCAGTATTATCTGATGCCATTTTTTATCAAGGGCAAAGCCATAAACAGATACTGGGTCTTTCTCGCGATGTTGAAAGTCTACATATGTATGGCCTGCATTGGTTGATGATAGCTGAAGTCGACGAGGCTGAGGCTTTTGCCGCTTCCAGAGATCTCGGGCGAATGATCCTTTCCACTCTTTTTGTTACAGCGGTTCTGGTTTTTTTTATGGCGATGTTTATCACCCGTCGTATGATCTTGCCGTTGAGTACTATCACTGTCTGGGCTCGGAAGGTGGCCCAGGGTGATCTTTCTGTGCGGGCTATAAAAACCCAGGCCAATGAAATCGGCATCCTTTATCAGGCCATGATCGAAATGGTCGGTTCCTTGAAAAAAATGATGGCTCAAAAAGATCTCCAGGATTGGCTTAAGACCGGTGAGGCAGGACTTAGTAACACCATGCAGGGTGAACATGATCTTACCACTTTGAGTCAGAATATTCTCAACTACCTTGGTACTTATCTGAATATCCAGGTGGGTGCTTTTTTTGTTATGGGTGACGATATATTGCACTTGGTTGCCGGTTATGCATTTAAAGCCAAAGAGAGCGAGGGCAATAAATTTGCCCTCGGTGAAGGGCTGGTGGGGCAGGCGGCTTTGGAGAAGAAGAGTATTCTTTTTAACAAAATACCCGTAGATCATCTCAACTTCAAAATCAATTCCGGTCTTGGTCTCTCTTCTCCCAAAGAGATTATGGCACTGCCCCTTGTTCATGAAAACAGAGTGTTGGGAGTTTTGCTGTTTGGCAGTAGTAGCTCTTTTGTTGAGCAGGAGATCACTTTGCTTAAACACGTTGTTCCAGCTGTTGCCGTTGCTGTTAACAGTGCCAACTCCAGCCAGCAGATGCAAACTTTGTTATTGGAGACCCAGGGCCAGAAGGAGGAGCTGCAGACCCGGGAAGAAGAACTAACCGCTAATAATGAGGAGTTGGAAGAGGCTAACCGGGAGTTAGAGAAAAACTCGGCCGCGCTTGAAGAGCAGGGCGCTCAGCTCGAAGAGCAGGCAACTCATTTCAAAAGACAACAAAAAGATCTGGAGGAGAGGAATCAAAAAATAGAGCTTGCGAATAGATATAAATCTGAGTTTATGGCCAATATGAGTCATGAATTGAGAACTCCGCTCAATTCTATTCTTCTACTCTCAAGTCTTATGGCGGCTAATAAAAACAGGCAACTTTCAGATGATGATGTTGAATCTGCTCAGACCATTAACAAGTCTGGTAAAGACCTGCTTAATCTTATTAATGAAGTACTGGATCTTGCCAAGGTGGAGTCAGGCCGCATAGATGTACAGTCTGAAAATGTTCTATTGCAGAGTGTTGTCAACCATATGGAACAGCTTTTTAAGCCAATTTGTGCAGAGAAAAGCTTAGAATTTGTCACAATTATTGATGAAGATCTTCCTGAATTTATCAAAACAGATCAACAACGCCTAGAGCAAATTCTGAAAAATCTACTCTCCAATAGCTGTAAATTTACTGAAAGTGGCAGCGTTACCCTGCGCATCAGTCTAACCGATACTCTTGATTTTGAACTTGTTGGGAAGTTGCCTGAGAGTTTCGCAGATAAAGTTGGTTTGGCTTTTATCGTTACTGACACGGGGATTGGTATTGCCCACGATAGGCATGACATTGTTTTTGAGGCTTTTCAGCAGGCTGATGGCAGTACCAGCCGCAAGTTTGGCGGTACCGGGCTTGGTTTATCTATCAGTCGGGAGATGGCGGGCTTGCTCGGCGGTGAAATCATTATGAGAAGCAGCCTTGGAAAAGGATCAACCTTTGCTCTTTTCTTGTCTAAAGAGAGCGAAGCGGTTCAGGTCATGGGGGAAAAAGAGGAGTCCTCAGAAGAAAAAATTACCTCAAGAAAACTCACCTCCTTTCTACCTGCGGAAACCAAGGAACAGGAGGAGGACTATGTAAGTGATGATCGCAATACTATCTTGGACGACGATAAAATTTTGCTTATTATTGATGACGATCCAACTTTCGCTGCCATAGTCAGGGATATGGCCAGAGAGCAGCAGTTTAAAGTCCTGGTGGCGGGAACCGGCGAAACCGGGTTGCAATATGCAGACATATACGGGCCTACAGCTATTATCCTTGACCTTGGACTGCCGGGGATGGATGGCTGGTCCGTGCTCAGTCGTTTAAAAGAGAGTGCTGATACCCGCCATATTCCAGTACATGTCATCTCTGCTTCAGATAGAGATTCCGAGGCCTTAAGGATGGGCGCCTTAAATTTTATCACTAAACCGGTTGATGAGGCCGTGTTACACAAAAGTTTGGCAGAACTTCTTGACGTTGCCGGGACGGAAAGAAAAAAACTCCTGCTGGTGGAAGATGAAAATTTTTCATCAGAGCTTATTAAACATATTTTTAAGGCTGATGATATTGAGCTGCTGCGGGCAAAAACCGGGAGTCAGGCAATAGCAATGCTGACGGCCGAACAGCCTGACTGCGTTATTCTTGATCTGGGTCTACCTGATATGGATGGCAAAAAAGTGTTGGAGTATATCCGGGATCAAGAAGATTTGTGCCGCACACCTGTCATTGTTTATACTGGTAAAGAGTTAACTTCGAAAGAGCAGGGTATGATAGATCAGTTTTCCCAGACTACCCTTTTAAAGGGGGTCTCCTCACATGAGCGTTTGCTGGCTCAAGCAACGCTTTTCATGCATCGTGTGGAAAAAAATCTTCCCCATCGTCAGCGTGAGATAGTGAAACAATTTTATAATCGTGAAGAGGTTTTTAAAGGTAAGAAGATCCTGTTGGTGGATGATGATATGCGGAATGTTTTTTCCTTACGAAAAATAATTATGGATAAGTCAATGGCGGTGGTTGTTGCTAAAGACGGCAAAGAAGCCCTCGATCAGTTGGCAAACGATCCTGACATTGATTTGGTCTTAATGGATATTATGATGCCGGTCATGGATGGTTTTGAGGCTATGGCAGAGATTCGCAAACAGGAAAAATTTGCCAAATTACCGGTTGTAGCCCTCACGGCCAAGGCTATGAAAGGTGATCGTAAAAAATGTATTGATGCCGGGGCCAACGATTATCTGGCCAAACCGATAGATCCCGAGAGGCTTTTTTCGATGCTCCGGGTCTGGTTGTATAATTAAATGAACGATGGCGTCGTAAAAAGTCCGATCTACTGCGTCGTATCGGTTTTTCAGACACTCGACATACTACATGTATGGTCTCGCGCCTGAAAAACCACTACTCCTTGTATATCGAAATTTTTACTTAGCCATCTCATGACTTTTTACGAGCTCATCAATGAATGAAAACGAAAAGTTGGAAGCTGAACTCCTGCTCCAGGCAATATATCAGAAGTATGGCTACGATTTTCGGAGCTATGCTAAGGCTTCTATCCGCAGACGAATAAAAAAACACCAGGCTGTTTCAGGTTTTGCTTCGATCTCGGCGATGCAGCATGAGCTGATCCATAATGAACAGTTTTTTACAACTCTGCTTAAAGAGTTGACAGTCAATGTTACGGAGATGTTCCGCGACCCGGACTATTTTTTCAGCTTTCGCAACCAGGTGATCCCGGTTCTTGCTGAGAAAGACCATATCCAGATTTGGCATGCAGGTTGTGCTTCCGGAGAAGAGGTCTACTCTATGGCGATTATGCTTGAAGAGGAAGGATTGGCGGGCCGCTACCGGATTTATGCCACCGACACTTGTAGCGAAGCCTTAAATGTCGCGCGAGAAGGCATTTATCCGGTTGCCATTATGCAGGAAGGTTCAGTAAATTACCAGAAGGCGGGCGGGCGGAGATCTCTTTCTGAGTATTACACGGCCCATTACGATCACGTAGTTATGGCCGACAGACTCAAAGCTAATCTAGTTTTTTCAGAACATAATCTGGTAACGGATGCGGTTTTCAGTGAGATGGACTGTGTTGTCTGTCGCAATGTCTTGATCTATTTTTCCAGAGTTCTACAGGACCGGGTATTTAAGCTTTTTTATGATGCTTTGCCGGGGGGCGGTTTCCTCTTTCTTGGCAGTAAGGAGCACGTTCGTTTTTCCAATCTGGCAGATAAATTTGTTAAAGTATGTGGTAATGAAAAAATATTTAAGAAGGTAGGGTAGCTTGAAGGCCGTTGTTATTGGAACCTCGCATGGTGGCCCCAAGGCTTTGCAACAGCTCATTTCGGCATTGCCGGTTGATTTTCCGGTGCCGGTATTGATTGTTTTGCACCGCCATCCGGACGGTAAGGCAAGGGCTGAGAATCAGCTTAATTTAGCTTGCGTTGTCACAGTTAAACAGGCCGAAGAGAAGGAAACCGTAGAGGCTGGAACGGTCTATTTTGCCCCGCCTGGTTACCATCTACTTATTGAGGATGATGAAACATTGTCACTCTCAGTTGATGAAAAAGTCAACTATTCAAGACCATCTATTGATGTACTCTTTGAATCCGCGGCTGATGTCTATGGTGAAAACCTGGTTGCCATTCTTCTCACCGGAGCAAACAGCGATGGAGCCGAAGGTTTGCGGTCTGTAAAAGAGGCGGGAGGGATTACGATTGTGCAGAAGCCCGAAGATGCCGAAGCTGCGACTATGCCCAAGGCTGCACTGCGGCTCATGAAACCGGACAAAGTTTTGTCGCTGTCTGAAATCACATCCTGTCTATCGAAGTTTTTACTTAACCATTCTGTAGATTTTTACGAATGCATCAAGGGAGTTCGCTCATGAAAAAGCCTGAAATTCTCGTTGTTGATGATCGACCTGAAAATATTCTGGCTATGAAGCGTCTCATGGCAGATCTGGATGCAGTGGTTCATACCGCAACCTCAGGAAATGAAGCTTTGGGAATGGTTCTCAAACATAATTTTGCCCTAATTTTGCTGGATGTTCAAATGCCTGATATGGATGGTTTTGAGACTGCGGAAATGATCCGTTTGTCCGATGATACCGCCCATATCCCGATTATTTTTATTACAGCCATTAATAAAGAGGAACAGCATATTTTCAAAGGCTATCAATGTGGTGCGGTCGACTATCTCTTTAAACCGGTTGAAGCTGAAATTCTTCTGAGCAAAGTCTCAGTCTTTCTTTCTCTTTACAACCAGAAACAGGAATTGCAGCATTTGGTGGATGAGTTAACAAAATCTAAAAAGCTTATCGAAGAGCAGAATGAGATATTAACCCGTCTCTCCATCCATGATGACCTGACCGGTTTATTTAATCGAAGGCACCTCAATACCATGTTGGAACATGAGTTTTACCGCTGTAAACGTTATGGCAGCAACATGGTGGTTTTGCTGCTTGACTTGGATTACTTTAAAAATGTGAATGACACCCATGGTCATAAGTTTGGTGATTTTGTGCTTAAAACATTTTCACGTCGTATCATGGAGGGTACTCGTTCAGCTGACCTTAGTTTTCGTTTTGGAGGAGAAGAGTTCCTTATCATTCTTCCGCAGAGCGAAATTGAGGGGGGCATGGCGGTTGGGGAGAATATTCGTAAGCTATGTGAAACCCAATTGTATACTGAAGGCTCCGTGTCAATGCAGGTTACAACCAGCATCGGCATCGCCTCTTTTCAAGAGAACAGTCCCGAAGTGCCTAATGCTATTATTGCTAAAGCGGATGAAGCATTGTATCAGGCCAAAAGTGAAGGGCGTAATCGGGTGGTCGTTTATCAATATGGAGGTGGAGAGAGTGATAGTTCCCAATGAAAGAGGCTATTTTGGCGACTATGGCGGGCGCTTTGTTCCGGAAACTTTGATTGGGGCTCTGGATGAATTGACCAAAGCCTTTGAGTTTTATCGTCATGACCAGGCTTTTCAGGACGAGCTTAAAGAGTGGTTGACAAACTATTGTGGTCGGCCGACGGCTCTCTATCGGGCCAAGCGTTTGGCTCTAGAGCTGGGAATTAAAGAGATCTATCTTAAACGTGAGGATCTGGCCCATACCGGAGCCCATAAGATCAATAATACCATGGGCCAAGCCCTGCTCGCCCGGCGTATGGGGAAAAAGCGGCTTATTGCTGAGACCGGGGCTGGTCAACATGGGGTGGCGACGGCGACCGCCGCCGCACTTTTTGGTTTGGAGTGCGAGATTTACATGGGCGAGAAGGATATCGAGCGTCAAGCTATGAATGTCTATCGCATGGATCTTCTCGGAGCCAAAGTTATCCCGGTCACCTCCGGTAGCCGGACGTTAAAAGATGCGACCAATGAAGCGATTCGGGATTGGGTGACAAATGTCGGCCATACTCACTATATTATCGGCTCGGTGGTCGGGCCGCATCCCTATCCGCTGATCGTTCGTGATCTTCAGCGGGTTATCGGGATTGAAGCTAAAGCTCAAATCCTTGAACAGAGCGGCGCTCTCCCGGATTATGTGTTTGCTTGTGTTGGTGGCGGGAGTAATGCGATCGGGATTTTTCATCCGTTTCTCGAAGATGATCTGAAAATGGTCGGGGTTGAAGCGGCCGGTAGCGGACTTGAAAGCGGGGCTCATTCGGCGCCGTTGTGTGTCGGGGAGCCCGGAGTTCTGCACGGCTCTTTAAGTTATCTTCTCCAGACTGAGGATGGTCAGATCAAGGAGGCCCATTCGATTTCGGCGGGTCTTGATTATCCCGGAGTTGGCCCCGAACATAGTTATCTGCGGGATCAGGGTCGGGTTGAATATATATCCGTAACCGATGATCAGGCGCTGGCGGCGTTGCGGCTTTTGTGTCGAACCGAAGGAATTATCCCGGCTTTAGAAAGTGCTCATGCTCTGGCTGGTGTGGTGGCTCAGGCGGAGCGCTTAAAAGAGCAATGCGTGCTCATTAATCTTTCCGGTCGTGGGGATAAGGATGTTGCTACTCTGGCCGCTTTGGAAGATAAGGGGGGTAAGTGATGCAGCGTTTACGTGAAACTTTTGCTAAGCTTGAAACGCAGGGGCGTAAGGCCCTGATCACTTTTATTACGGCTGGCGATCCCGATCTTGATGCGACTTGCGATTTGGTCGAGACCCTGGTTGAGGCCGGGGCCGACATCATTGAACTTGGGGTTCCTTTTTCCGACCCCCTAGCTGACGGCCCGACGATTCAGGCGGCCTCCTTGCGGGCTCTGGAGCGGGGCACAACCTTGAAAAAGATTATCGCCACAGTCAAAAAGATTCGCTCCCGTACCGAGGTTCCTTTGGTCTTGATGACTTATTACAACCCGCTTTATCACTATGGTCTTAAAGAACTGGTCAAGGATGCTGTGGCGGCTGGGGTTGATGGTCTTATCGTTCCGGATCTGCCCTTGGAAGAATCGGAGGAGTTGCGTCGCTTGGCGGTCGATAAACTTGCGGTTATTCCCTTGGCCGCTCCGACGACACCGGATACTCGTCTCGCTAAAATAGTTGCGGCGGGCCGGGGTTTTCTCTATTATGTTACGGTAACCGGGATTACGGGTACGAGAACCAGTTTACCGAAAGAGCTTTCGCAATCTCTTGATCGAGTCAAAAAAATTGCCGGTGAGCTGCCGCTGGCGGCCGGTTTCGGGATTTCGACGCCCGAACAAGCGCGTACAGTCGGCGCTCATGCCGATGCCATTATTGTCGGCAGCGCCCTGGTTGAGATTATTGCCCAACACGGTGCCTCAGCCGCCGGTCGACAGGAGTTGGGTGATAAAGTCAAAGCTTTACGCCGGGCTCTGGATGCTGTTTGAAAACATTATACTTGACAAGGTTATAAGGTTATGTCAAAAGGGGCCGGACGGCCGCATCCGAGCAGTTATCGTCGGCGCAGTTATCGGCGACCGCAAAATTTTGGGGGCCACTCGTTTGAGGTGCGGATTGGGGAGAGCGATCTCTGGATCAGCGGTAAAACCCCTGAACTTGAATCTTTGGCCTATGAGCGCCTTCTTTTCTATCGCAAATCGCTCAGTGCTTTTTTACAACGCCACTCCGACTGGTGTGAGAGTCTGGTGCCTTTAGTTGCTGCCGACTATCCACTGGCACCGCCGCTGGCCCGGCAGATGATGACGGCCTCGGAAATTGCCGGGGTCGGGCCCATGGCGGCGGTTGCCGGGGCTCTGGCTGAAGCGGTCGGGCGTGATCTTATCGTCTTGTCAGCTGAATTGGTGGTTGAAAACGGCGGTGATATTTTTCTCGCCGGTCGTTCCGAGTATCGTCTGGCGGTTTTTGCCGGAACTTCACCACTCAGTGGACATCTTGGTATTAAAGTGTCGGCTCCGCGTCCTTTCAGTTGCGGAGTTTGTACCTCGTCAGCCCGAGTCGGACACTCGTTAAGTTTCGGTCGGGCGGATGCGGTAACTATTGTTGCCGACAATGTCGCTCTGGCCGATGCCGTGGCTACGGCAATGGCCAATCAGGTGCAAAAAAAAACCGATCTTGCCCGGGTTGTTGAAAAATCTCTAGCACTAGACGGTATTTGGGGGGCTGTAGCGGTTATGGGATCTGATATGGCTGCCGGTGGTAATCTTGAATTGATATATCTTGAAAGGATCGTTCATGAAGAGAATCTATGTTCTTCATTTTAACCAGAATAATTATGATAAACCGATAGTCTATAAACTTATCAAAAATTATGATCTGGTGGTAAATATTCTGCGGGCCGTGATTTTACCGCGTAAGGAGAGCTATCTGGTTCTTGAGATCGGCGGTGATGAAGTTCTTATGGAGCAGGGCCTGGCCTATCTTAAAGAGAGCGGGGTCGAAGCCGAATCGATCAGAAAAAGTGTCAAACGTAACGAAGATATATGTACCAGTTGCGGAGCCTGTACGGCAATCTGTTCAACCGGGGCTCTATATATTGAAAGACCATCGATGAAGGTTCTTTTCGCACCGGAAAAGTGCAGCGCCTGTGGTCTTTGTGTCAATGTCTGCCCACCTCGGGCAATGGAGGTAAACTTTTGAAACTTTCCACTAAAGGTCGTTATTCAGTTCGAGCCATGGTCTCTCTGGGGATTCTTTCGAGTTCTCAAGCCGGTCCGATATCTCTTAAGGATATCAGTAAAGTCGAAGGGATTTCAGTCAGTTATCTGGAGCAACTGTTTGTCCATTTGCGGCGCTCCGGGCTGGTTAGAAGTGTCCGGGGGCCGGGCGGCGGTTATCTCTTTGCCCGTGATCCGGAGGATATCTATGTTGATGAGATTATGGCGGTCGTCAAGGAGTCAATCAACCCGGTCGATTGTCATACTTGTGAACATTATGATGAGGTGGCATGTGCCGCCGGTGACTTACGCAATGCCTGTTGCGTCACACGTCCCATGTGGGATGATCTGGATGAAAAAATCGGTTCTTTTCTGAGCTCGATCTCGCTTGCTCACCTGCTGCAGGGGCCCAAAGATTGATGGCTAAGTAAAAAGTTCCGATATCCTGCGTTGCTGTGGTTTTCCAGACACTCGACATACTGTATGTATAGTCTCGCGCCTGGGAAACCTCAACAACTTGTCTATCGAAATTTTTACTTAGCCATCCGTGATTTTTGACGGATGCATTATGATGACTGGCGAAAAGATCTATTTTGATTACAACTCCACCACTCCGGTCGATCCTCGAGTTCTTGAGGAGATTGCCAAGGTGGCTCGTGAAAATTTCGGTAATCCTTCCAGCAGCCATTGTTTTGGGGAGTCGGCCGCCGAGATTGTCAAACAGTCCCGTCAGCAGGTGGCCACTCTCTTAAAGGTCAAAGCCGAAGAGATCTATTTTACCTCGGGGGGTACGGAGAGCGATAATCTGGCTCTTAAAGGGGTGGTTCTGCCTTATCTTGCCCAAGGTCGTAAACCGCATCTGATTATTTCGATGGTCGAACATCCTGCGGTGGTCGAGAGCTGTCTCTACCTTGAAAGCCTGGGGGCGCTTATTACGCGTCTGCCGGTAGCCGAAGACGGTACTATTACAGCGGCCCAGGTGGCCGCAGCCTTTACCGATGAGACCGTACTGGTCTCTTTAATGCTTGCTAACAATGAGACCGGGGTTCTTTTCCCTCTGGCTGAAATTGCCGCCCTTACCAGGCCTAAAAAGATTCTTCTGCACACTGATGCCGTCCAGGCTTTTGGTAAGGTGGAGATTGATGTGACGGCTTTAGGGGTTGATCTGTTCTCAATTTCCGGCCACAAGGTTTATGCTCCAAAAGGGGTGGGTGCTTTGTGGCTTCGTTCCGGGGTTAAACTTGAACCCTTGCTGCATGGCGGTGGTCAGGAGAGTGGTTTGCGCAGTGGCACTGAAAATATTGCCGGTATGGCCGGGTTTGGAATCGCCTGTGAAATTCTGGCGGTCGGGATGGCGGCTGAAGGTTCCCGGATTCAAGCTCTGCGGAACCGTCTTGAGTCGGAGCTGGCAGCCGCTCTGGGTCAGCAACTGATATTTCACGGCCATCGTCAGCTCCGGGTTCCCAATACTATATCTTTAAGTGTTCCCTATATTGATGGAGAAGCACTGCTGGCTCACCTTGATCTTGAAGATATCGCGGTTTCCGCCGGTTCCGCTTGTTCCAGCGGCGAGCATCAGGGATCTCCGGTTCTCAAAGCTATGGGGGTCAGTTCCGAGCTTGCCCAAGGCTCGCTTCGTATCAGTCTCGGTCGCTGGAGTACCAGGGCCGAGGTTGATCACTTTGTCGAAAAATTCAGCGCCATCGTCCGTCGTCTGTGGGCCATCTCTCCGCTCTATCCCAAAAAATAGCTATGAATGAAGTGGTCCCCAAAAAGGGTGCTTTTGACGGTGCCGCCCTGGATTGGCTTGTGCGTTTCTGTGGACAGGTGGATATTCTTTATTAGCCGGATCAATCCTTATAGATAAGTATTTTTGCGTAT
>DAOVTG010000080.1 GCA_030633185.1 Deltaproteobacteria bacterium | reverse complement strand
CGGAATTCCCATCAAGGGAACCGCAAACTTGTCATAGGAGATGGCCCGCATGGCCATGCCGACCTTGGTTTTGGTGATAATGAAATGGAGTACGACAAAACTTAAAATTGAGGTCAGGATAACCCCGATCTTGAGGTTGGTAACGTAGACTGAGCCGATTTTATAGACGACTTTGTCAATCATCTCCGGGAATTTTTTGCGGCTTGCCCCGAGGAGCAGCAGGTTGCCGTTTTCTAAGATCAGTCCAGCCATCAAGGCCGTGATCACGACATAGAGACGGTTGGCACCCTTACGGCGTAAAGGACGGTAAGCGATGCGTTCCAGGGTGACCCCGACCAGCGAGGTCAAAACCATGGTCAAGGGGATAGTTAAGGCCAGAACCGCCCAGCCCGGCAAAAAAGCCGGCATGGCATATTTTCCGAGCAGGGCGCTGGAGATAAAGAAGGCGATATAGGCACCGACCATGACAATATCGCCATGGGCGAAATTGATCAGTCGCAAAACCCCGTAAACCAGGGTATAGCCTAGAGCAATCAAAGAGTAGAAACTTCCCCACTGCAAGGCATTCAGCAAATTTTGTAAAAGGGTCTCAAACACGAGAAGAACTACGGACAGACTGATTTTTTGAAAACGAATTCGCCTTTTTCATTGATTCGGACAACTACGGCGCATTTTATCGGATCGCCCTGATCGTCAAGTTTCATATTGCCGGTGATACCGGCAAAACTTTTGATGTTGGCCATGGCTTCGCGAACAGCCTTACGATCTGTGCGCAATTTACCGCTCAGGTTGCCGCTCTCCTGGATGGCTTGAAGCACCAGTCGGGTGGCATCCCAGGTCAGGGCCGCAACATCATCCGGGATATAACCGTATTTAGCGTTGTAGCGGTCGATAAACTCTTTGGTCGCCCCGGTGGCTCCGGCAGCGGCGTAATGGGTTGAGAAGAAGTGGCCGATGCAGTCGTCGCCGCACAGGGTCATGAGCTCAGCTGAACCCCAGGCATCAGAGCCCATAAAGGGACCTTTCCAACCCAGATCATGGGCCTGTTTGACGGTCAAGGCAACTTCATTGTAGTTGTTGGGCAGGAAGATGAAGTCGGGTTTGGCGGCGATGATCTTGGTCAGTTGGGCGCTGAAATCCTGATCCTTGTCACCATAGCTTTCAAAGCCAACGACCGAGCCGCTGCCGTTTTTCTTTTCAAAGTCAGCTTTGAAAATTTCGGCCAGACCTTTACTGTAATCATTGGCCAAAGCATAGAGGACGGCCGCGGTCTTGGCTTTAAACTGCTCCATAGCGAAATCGACGGCAACCGGCCCCTGGAAGGGATCGAGGAAGGCGGCGCGAAAGACGAAAGGACGATCCAGCGTAGTGTCGGGATTAGTCGACCAGGGTGAGACCATGACGGTCTCGTTGAGGTCGGCGATTTCACCGGCTGGAACTGCCTGTTTGCTGGAGTTCGGGCCGATGAGAGCCAGTACCTTGTTGCGGTCGATCAGCTTCTGGGCGACGGCCACGGCGGACTCGGCTTTAGATTCATTATCTTCATAGATGAATTCAAGTTCATACTTTTTATCACCTACCTGTAAACCGCCCTGAGCGTTGATGTCGGCTTTGAGCATCTCGGCAGCGAATTTTGACGATTCGCCAACCTTGGGGATCTCACCGGTCAAAGGGATATTAAAACCAATCTTGATGGTCTCGGCGGCCAGGCCGCTGCCGATCATCGCACAGCTGAAAACTAGGGCCAGAATCAGGGTTGAAATCTTCTTCATAACGGTCTCCTCCAAGCAGAAATGACAAAACTATTTTGACGTAAGGGCACCCGCACTATCAGGTTGTTACTAGGTCGTCAAGCTTTTTAATTAACTTCTCAAAATATAATCTTGCCCTTTTTTTCACGGTCTGTTAGTGGCGTGAGATGTCAGGGGTTTTTACTTGAACTTTTATCACTTATATGAGGTTTACGACATGGCCCGTTTCAAGGTTTTGATTAGTGACAATCTGGCTCCCGAAGGAGTGGAAATACTTGAGGCTGACAGTGCTATTGCCGTCGATATCAAGGTCGGCATAGATAAGTTGGAGTTGAAAAAGATAATTGGTGATTATGACGCGATTATCACGCGCAGCGGCACCAGTGTTACGGCTGACCTCCTTGAAAATTCAGGGCGTTTAAAGATTATCGGTCGGGCCGGGGTCGGGCTTGATAATGTCGATATCGAGGCCGCCAGTGTCAAAGGTATTATTGTCATGAATGCCCCGACCGGTAATACGATTGCCGCCACCGAGCTGACTATAGGGATGATGCTGGCGGCCTGTCGTAAGATTCCGGCAGCCAATATTTCATTGAAGAATCGGGAGTGGAATCGCAAAAAGTATATGGGGATCCAGCTTTATGGTAAGACCCTGGGGATTGTCGGACTCGGCCGCATTGGTGGCAATGTCGCGGCTCGAACCAAGAGCTTCGGTATGAAGGTGATCGCTTATGACCCTTATGTCAAAAAGGTCAAAGCCGAAGGCCAGGGGGTGCGTTTGTGTGAAACCCTGAACGAGTTATTAGAGCAAAGTGATCTCATTACCTTTCATACCCCGCTCACTGATGAAACCACTAATATGGTAGATGCTGCAGAAATCTCCCAGATGAAGGATGGCGTGGTTTTAATCAATTGTGCCCGAGGTGGAATTGTCAATGAGAATGCCCTTTATGAGGCGGTGAAAAGCGGAAAAATTTTTGCTGCCGGGGTTGATGTTTTCAGTCGGGAACCGCTTGGAGATCATCCCCTGCTTGAGCTCGAAAATGTTTTTGTGACTCCGCATCTTGGTGCCAATACGGCCGAGGGCCAGAAAGGGGTGGCCGTTATTATCGCCGAACAGGTGGTTAACGCTTTAAATGACCGCTCTTATGAGAATGCGGTTAATATCCCCTATATGCGGGCTCAGTTGCCTCAGGAGATGCGCTACTATTTTGATCTGGCTGAGGCGATGGGTCACCTCGCGGCTCAGGTTGTCAATGGTCGGCCTGAGAGCATCGAAATGGTTATGGTCGGCCCCAAATTTATTGATGATTTCGGCGAACGGGTCTTTGACTCGCCCTTTAATTTTCAGCCCTTTACCAGTGCCGCCCTGAAAGGGTTTATGGAGCGCAGTGTACCGGAGACGGTCTCCTTTATCAACGCCCCCTATCTCGCCAGGGATCGTAACCTGGCGGTTTACGAATCGAAAACCAGCAGTTACGACAACATGAACGACCTCTTTGTCGTCAAGGTCAAAACCGACATCGAGGAGATGACAGTCGCCGGAACCGTCTTTTCAGATAATCAGGGCCGAATTTTGATGCTCGATCAGTTTCGTCTTGAGATGATCTCAACGGGCACCTATCTCTACTTTAAAAATGTCGATAAACCGGGGATTGTCGGCGGTGTCGGGACGGTGTTGGGTAATCATAAGGTTAATATCGCCGGTTTTAATCTCTCAAGGATCAAAGGCGGCAAAGCCGTCTCTTTTGTTTCAGTCGATAACGAGATAACCCGGGAGGTTTTAGATGACTTGCTCAAAGTCGACGGTCTGCTCGAAGCTAAAGTCGTGAGTCTGTAATCGGGATTATTTTTGTTTTACTTTCAGGGCTAAGAGCGCCGCTCCGTAAGCGCCCATGAGTTGTGGGTGTTCAGGCAGGAAAACTTGTTCTTTGGTTTCTTCCTCGATTACTTTACGAATGGCGGGATTTTTAACAACTCCGCCGGAAAGCAATAATGGCGGCACCAAGCCGACACTGCGAACCATGGCCACCACCCGCTTGATCAAGGAGCGGTGGAGTCCCATAAGGATGGGTTCAACCGCGACACCGTGGGCAACCATGGAGATAATTTCCGATTCGGCAAACACCGTACAAGTGCTGGAGATGGTCACTTCTTCGGTCGCTGAAAGGGCGACAGAGCCCATTTCGTCTATGGAGACCTGCATTCGTGCGGCACTATTTTCCAGGAAGCGCCCGGTACCCGCCGCGCACTTGTCATTCATGGCAAAATCCACCACTTGTCCTTGAGCCCCGATCACAATAACCTTACTGTCCTGGCCACCGATATCGACCAGCGTTCCACCGTGGCCTAATTGATGATAGACGCCTTTAGCGTGACAAGTGATTTCAGTAACATTTTTAACCGCTTGGTGTACCAGATTGCGGCCGTAGCCGGTTGCTACCAGTGGGATACCTGCTAAAGAGTTGATCTCTTCTTTGAGCTTGTTCAGAAAAGAATCCACCTGTTTTTCTACTCGAGGGGCAACCTGTTCCAGATGGTTCCAGATCATTTCTCCGGAGGCATTTACGCCTGCCATTTTAACCGTGGTCGAACCCACATCAATTCCCAATGCCGCAATTTTCATTAAACAGGTCTCCAAAATAAGTTTTAATTATCCAACATTTCGACAAACGAAGCCAGGCGCGAGGCCACTTGCTCCTCGGCGTAAGCCCGGGGATCGTCGTGATCGGCTTCTAATAACAGTGCCGGAATCCCATACTCCTGAATAAGTTTATTGCGTTGATCAATCTGGCCGATAGAGTAGGGCTTGCAGGATCGATCCGAATGTAAGATGACACCATCCAGTTCGAACTCCTCCACCATCCGTTTCATCGTATCGAGTTTGTATTTTGTCCCCTGGTTGAGAATCGGATAGGTGTAGGTTTTGGCCATCGATTCCAGCGGTTTTTCTTTATTCATTAATGGCGCCAACTCTCCCCAGGCATTGGTGTAGGTTGAGGCCACCACAGAAATGCCGTGTTCAGCCAGATATTCGGCGAAGTAGCGCAGGCGGTACCAGATGGGCAGGTTATCCCATAATAATCGCTTACGCTCGTTGCGCACGGCGCCAATGCCTTTGTCGATATTCTCGTCCAGTTCTTTAAGTAGTGCAGCGTAAAAGTCAACTGTCTCTTTTTTCCCTCGCATCTCAACGATCGGTGCCATGTGGATGAATTGATCAAAAACTGAGATCGGGGCCGGATGGTGTCGGCCACGACCGATGATTTCCAGCCATAGTTCAGCGGCATCCTTGCTCAGTTGAATTATCTCTTTTAAACGGCGGTAATCAAGGGTTTGTCCGGCTACTTGTTCAGAAATGGGAATCGAGTTTTCCAACTGTTTTTTTACATATTCAAGGGCGTGATCGGAGGCTTCCGAGTAAACAAAGGGGGTATCGATTAAAATCAGCGGTACTTTAAAATGTTTAGCCAAAACCCGATACCAGTGGAGTACGGTCTGGCAGATATTGGTGCATGCCAGTAGTAAATCCGGTTTGGGCAGACGACCTACCGGGGTTTTGCCGGAGAGCATGGAGCCTATATCGGTTCGGGCGTAAGAACAGATATCAGTTGAATATCCGGCATTTTCAGCTTCGCCGGAAATTTCGACGACGGCCTTTCTAACGCCGCAAAGAGCTCCGTGATTTTCAGGATAAAGAACATAAAATCCAAGTGCCTGCAAGATTTCAACGGGCCCGCCGGAGGTTACCCAGGCGACGGGGCGATGGCCGTTGGCATAGCGTCCTTCGAGATAGTGACGTGAGATAAGTTCCTTGGTTTTAGCTCCAATCCGCAAAGGCGGGGACAAAATATCGGTGCGCCAGCGTGAAGGGGTCTTGGGATGACGTTCCGCCTGCCAGCGTTGCCATTGTAAAAAAGGCTCTCCCACAACTTTTACATTCCAGTAATATTTTAACGAGTCAGTCACTCCCACAGCTGTAAATCTCCTGAATTTGTATTTTTAACTATCCAGCATCTCTAAAAATGCACCAATCCGGGTAGCCACCTGACGAGGCAGGGAATTATTGATGTCGACTTCGATGATAATCGAGGCCAGCCCCTGTTCTTTGAGACCGGCCCGCAGGCTGGGTAGGTCAAAGAGCTCAGGTTCACAGAATTTAACCTCGTAGAAAATAACTCCTTGGGCCCCGCTGTTTTGCGCCATCTCGGTCAGATATTTAAGCCGTTCTTCTATTGAATTGCCTCGGGTGGGGTCGGGTGGGGCATAGACGATTCGTTCGGCCATGCGCCGGAAAGGATCCGGGCTGGTTCCCGGCGCGTAGAGCCGTCGGCCGCAGCAGGCTAAATCATCGGCAACTATCAGTCCGCTCATTTTGTCGATCATAGTCAATACTTCCATGGGCTCGGGAAGAATGCCGGAAAGGATTATGGGAATGCCTGGTCGCGGTTCTGTGGCGGCTTGCAGGGTTTTCTCGGCCAGAGTGGAAAAATGCTCGGCTGGCAGATATTCCCGCGAACGCACCAATCGATAAAAATCTATGTTGCTCAAGCCCACCTGTTGCCTGTTTTTGTATAACTTGGTCAAGAGCAGGTCGCTCATCTCTTCCCGTTTAATCGCAGTCAGTAAATCTTTACTGGTCGGGTGTTTTCCGGTAAGATCAGAAAAGCGAGTATACAGAGAGCGAAATTCATCAACCAGAAAAGCCACATCCTCCTCGCGTTGTCCTCGAGGCAGATAGAGAGGGATGATTACCTGTTCCGGCTGGATCAAATCAATGAGAACAGAGGTCAGGCCCTGAAGTGAATCACAGGTATGCGGAATCAGGATCAGGTCAGCTATATTCAGCCCACCCATTTTTAAAAATGAAAGGCCATTGTGAACAATGGAACAAATATAGGCCTGCAGATGCGCCCCGCCAAGGCTCACATCTACTTTTGGCGGCCCCCAAACTTCAACCGGATAAATAGAAAAAGCCCGCAATAGGGCACGAGAATAGTGGATCGGCAGCACGGCCGCGACTAATCCGCCATGATTCTTGATATCCGTAATAACTTCTTTCCGTGGTGGAATTGTCATGTTCATAATTTAAGAAAAGATTGGTATAATTCGATATTGAAACCGACCAAAAATCGATTGCTGATTTTTAAGGTCGGCGCGCGGAGGTTACCGCTGGGGCCCATGGCGGCTTTAAGAATATCGGCACTATTTTTGTCGGAAGGGATAAAATGGAGCTCTTTTTTCCCTTTGGCTACAGTTATGCCAGATGCTTGAGAGAGGATTCCCCAGGCTTTTTCAGCGTCAATTTTTTCTTTGCGGGCATCAACGGTTTCTGAAATCTCATGATTGTGGTTTCCCAGGAACTCCTGGGCTTTTTTACAAGAGGTTCAACCTTTGCGCAGATACGCCCAATCAATTATCATCTTACAGTCTCCTTAAATTCTAATTATATGCGCTTTGTGCCAATGATATTGGTGACATCAGCGGTATTTCCGGTCAAGGTTTTATGTAAACCCCATGTTTCTCATTCTTAATTTTGCCCTGTTGTTTTAACCGATGCACGATACCGTAGAGTTTGATTTTTGTATAACCGGTTTTTTCAACTAATTTCTCTATAGTGAGGCCGTTTTTATTGCTAATAATCAACTCCGCAACCAGACCGGTCGCGGTTTTTTGGGTTTTAGGACTCTTTTGTTTGCCTTTAATCACCGGCGCGTGGTTTTTGCTGAAGTTCGGTTGGTTGTCCATTTCGATACCAAACATATCTGACAGGTCGGCACCATCAATTACTTTGGCGCTCCTCCTTTTGGTTTTTTTGAGGAGTTCATCGGTTTTATCTTTTAGAGCTCGGGCAATAAGATTTTTAGTGTCGGCACCGCGCAGTTTGAAGAAAAGGGAGGGGTCTTCGTCAAACCTGGCGCCAACGCCATAGAGGGCTGAGGCGACATGTTTGCACATGGAGGCCCAATCGGGACAACTGCAGTTGAAGCTGATCTCTTTCGGAGTTGGAAATAAGCCTTCCCCTTCAGCGAAAAAGATCTCGGCCAGGGCCTTGGGGAATTTCCCGGCCATCAGATCTTGCAATGATTTCAATTCTCCTTGGCACTGCTTTTTTATTGAAGCCCAGTGAGCCTTACTGATGGCCTTAATGGTTATCTCAACTTTATAGGGTTTGGCGGTTGAGCCTTGAACCCGGGCCGTCACTTTCCCCGAGTCTATTTTGAGGTCGAGAACGGCACCGTGGCGGACATAACTCCGGCCTCGGCTGATCCGATTGCTGAAATCGGCGTAACGTTCAAGGTTTTTGTTCCATGATTTTCCCCACCAGGTTCGGGCCAGGGTATTGCCGTCAATGACGACGGGTTTAATGTCTGGATTTTTTTTCTTGAGCTGTTTTAACTTTTTTGCAGCTTTGGCCTTTTTTTCAGCCACTGAAACATATCGTGGATATCCCCAACCGCTCATATTTATCTCTCACCTGGTAAGATTATACCTTTAATGTAAACATTTCAAGTAATTCATTGTTGTTCATCTCGGTTATCCAGTTTTCACCGGAAGCTGCGACAACGTCATTGGATAACTTCTCTTTTTGGGTCAGCATCGCGTCAATTTTTTCTTCAATTGTGCCTTTGGTCAGAAATTTATGCACCATGACATTTTTTTTCTGACCGATTCGAAAAGCCCGATCCGTGGCCTGGTTTTCGACCGCCGGATTCCACCAACGATCAAAATGAATCACATGGTTGGCTGCGGTCAGGTTAAGACCGACGCCCCCGGCTTTCAGAGATAAGACAAAAAACGGGACATATTCGCGCCCTTGAAATTTTTCGATAAGTTCTTTTCTTTTGCCTACCGGAACACTGCCGTGCAGAATCAGGCCGTCTCGCTTAAAGATTGTTGCCAGAAATTGGGATAAAGGTTCGGTCATCTCTTTAAATTGGGTAAAGACCAGAACTCTTTCTCGTTTTTCATAGATGGTTTCGCAGATTTCGCGTAATCGGAGAAATTTGCCGCTCTCTTTTTCGGTGAATATATCCGAACCCAGATATTGAGCCGGATGGTTACAGAGTTGTTTGAACTTCATCAGGGCAGCTAAAATGATGCCTCTTCTTTGGATTCCATCCGCATGTTCAATCGCATAGCTGACCCCTTTTAAGACTTCGTGATAGAGAATCGTCTGCTTTTTGCTCATTGCGGCCCAGGTTTTGACCTCCACCTTGTCGGGCAGGTCGGCAATGATCGATTTGTCGGCTTTTAAACGCCTGAGGATAAAGGGGCTGACCATTTTCCGGAGTCCGGCATAACCGTCCGGGTTCCGGCTTAAGTTTTTGCTGAAGCGGCCAAACTCTTTAATGTTACCTAAGAGACCCGGGTTGATAAAATCAAAAAGGCTCCAGAGGTCGGAGAGCCGGTTTTCAACCGGCGTGCCGGTCATGATAATGCGGTTTTCGGCGGTCAGTTTTTTTACGGCTCGGGTCTGTTTGGTGCCGGGATTTTTTATGGCTTGGGCTTCATCTAAAATCACGTAATCCCAAGAATAATCTTGCAGCCATTGATACCTCTGAACCAAGGCGTAAGTTGTGATGACCAGGTCAAGTTCATCAAGTTTTTCCGAGCTCAGTTCCGGCATCTTGCCCGGTTTATGGAGGTCAGGGTGGGCGGTAAAATAGATCAGGTCTGGATAGAAGGTATCTATTTCATTGCTCCAGTTTGCCAGCAGGGAGGCGGGGATAACCAGGAGCGAAGCTCTAGAGGAGTCAACGATCTTTGGGGCGTTCTTTTTTTCTCTTTTTAAGCCCTCTTTTTTCAGGTTTTTACTTTCCAAGTTTTTATTTTTCCGGCGCTCTTTTTTCAAGGCGTTGAGAAAGGCCAGCACCTGCAAGGTCTTTCCCAGCCCCATGTCATCGGCCAGACAGGCGCCGAACTTCAATTTATGCAGGTAGAAGAGCCAGTTCAGGCCATCCTGCTGATAGGCGCGGAGTTTGGCTTTAAATTTTTTATCGGTCTTGATTGGGTCGAGGGTTTGCGGTTGGGTTAACCTTTGCATAACTGTCTGCAGCCAAGCGCCGTTCGAAATACCGGAAAGGAGTTCGTTCGTTTCTGTGCCGAGCAGCTTTTGCGGGTTGATCGAGAGCCGCATCGCCTCGAGCAGGGTCAGGCCCTCTTCGTCACTCAGCTCCCGGGCTTTCTCGTAGGCCGCAAGCGTCTCTCTTAATTTATCCGGATCAACCGCAACCCACTTGTTTTTCAGGAAGGCCAACCCTTCGGATTCATTGAGCAGGTGGCGG
>DAOVTG010000241.1 GCA_030633185.1 Deltaproteobacteria bacterium | reverse complement strand
TCTTTACGAAACGCCATAACCCGGATAACAGTTTGTCTGGTCATCTAAGATTTGCCTTGAAATATGAAGGTATTGCCCTGGTTGTTCTTAAAGCTTTGTTTGCCGCGATTGAGCCAAAAACCATTGAAGTTATCTCAAGTAGCCATTAATCAGGCTGGAAAAATCCATGCTGATCTTTTGAGCCGAGCCGCTGCGTTTCTGCTCCTGAAAGACTCCAAGGCATCCTACACGATTGAGGGAGAAGCTCCACCCCATAGTCGGATTGAACGCTGGGGAAAGATTATTGGGGAAGCCGGACAACGTCAGATAGACATCCAGGAACTGAAATATCTACAAACAATTGTGATCGCCGACAATCGTTTCGTTGAACTCGGATACCGCACGGAAGGTGGTTTTGTTGGCGAACATGACCGTCCAACGGGAATGCCCATGCCCGATCATATCTCCGCCCGGGCCGAGGATCTGGAAAGTCTCCTCTCCGGTCTCATGGAAACCTATCAGCTTCTTGGTAAAGGCGATTTCGACGCTGTCTTGATGGCGGCGCTCATTGCCTTTGGTTTTGTTTTTATCCATCCGTTTGAAGATGGCAACGGCCGGATCCATCGCTACCTTTTTCATCATGTTCTGGCAGAAAAAGGATTTGTCCCCAAAGGGCTGGTTTTCCCGGTTTCCGCAGTCATCCTGGAACATATTGAGGACTACCGAAAAACTTTGGAGAACTATTCAAAACCCAGACTGAACCTGATCGAATGGCGACCAACAGAAAAAAATAATGTTGAGGTTTTACATGAAACTATTGATCTGTATCGTTATTTTGATGCAACCAGACAGGCTGAGTTTCTCTTCGAATATGTTGCGGAAACCATTAATAAGACACTGCCTGAAGAGGTCGAATACCTAAAGAAGTACGACCTTCTTAATAACTTCATCAAAAACTATATCGATATGCCGGACAGGCTTGTTGATTTACTAATCCGCTTTCTCCAGCAAAATAACGGGCAGCTCTCAAGACGAGCGCGTGAAAAGGAATTCAAGCAGCTGACAGATGCTGAAATGCTGGCAATTGAACACAAGTATGACGACATTTTTGGCAATACAAAGGGATAAAAGAGACGTTATACTATTGAGAAAAAACTCGCTTAGGAGATTTAAAATGTTAAAAAAATTATTTTTTCTGGCGGCCACAATACTTTTGATTGTTGGCGGGGTCACCATTTTTCGTGGTCTCGATGGACAATCCAATGTGACTGTCACCTTTGCCAATGCCAAACACCTGATAGTCGATGACCATGTCTATCTCTCCGGTGCTCTGGCTGGCAAAGTCAGAGCTATCAAAGCGGATGGCCGACAGGTAGCCGTGACCATCAATCTAAAAAAAGGGTTTTTCGCCCAGCTCTCCTCGACCTCATCCTTATTTATTGATAATGACGCACGCAATGACAAAAGAAAATGTGTCCTGATCAGACTCTCCCACAAAACCGGCCAACCTATTACTCCGGAAACGCGATTGGTTGGCGTTGATTCAGCCTTTGCCTGGTCGATTATACAGGCCGAGGAACGTATGGCCGAGATGACCCATTCCGAACCTCTAAAAAAGAGCTCGGATGATCTAGCCAAAGTCTGGCAGGATATCCACCAGGCTTTTGCCGAAATCGACTTCAAAAAAATGGAGAAAGCACTCGCAGAAAAAAGTGAGCAGTTGCGCCAAACTTTCAACCAGGCTCTGGAGTCGGAAAGCTACAAGCAAACCATGACGGAGATCGAAAACAAGCTGGAGGAGTTAAAACAGGCAATAAAAGGAGCGGCTGACAGCCAAGCTGTCCAAGAACTCAAAAAGACCCTCGAAGACCTCTTCAAAAAACTGGAAAAAGAGACTCCGGAAAGAAGTGATGTTAAAATTTAGAAAAAAACCAGAGGGTTAGATTTTAGATTAACTCGGGATCCGACATATCTCGAATCTGTTCCAGCAGACCTTTGCCTAGATATTTAAAGAGTTCCTGTTGGTTCTGAGCCTGCGGGTTATCTTCAAGTTTCTCAAGATGATTTGCAAAAAGTTTTTCTACGGGACGGAGGAAGTGCTCGGTCTTCAATTTTTTCTCGGCCGCCCACTCTTCAATAAATTCAGCCATCCGATCGATAAGTTCCTGAACCTGTTCTTCGGTCGAAGAGCGCTCTGGCAACTCAAGTCGGGAAGGAGTATCTTCAAGGACTCCCGAATCACTGTAATTAGATACCGACGCAACTTGGCTCAGCTTTTCAATTGTGACCAGGCTCTGATAACGGTAATCAGCATCAACGGTATCAATGCTCTCAAGTTCGAGAATTTTGGCTGCATCCTGAGCCGCTTTGAGAAGATCACCACCCTGTAACGTATCCATCATCAGTTTATCAATAATCTCTAAAGCCTTTCTGATATCTTTACGTTCCTGCTGGCTAAGATCCCCTTCGATACTCAAAGAAAATTGGCTTTCCTGACTATAAGAAAAAATATCGGTATGAGATTGCGCGGTTTGCTGATGCATGAAATCACCGTTTTCACCATTGATCAGCGAGTTCCTCTGGTAAAAAGCGTCATAGCTTGCCGCCTGAAAACGGGTATCGTTTTTATAAGAGAGCGTGACTTTGTCACCTTCTTCCGTCTCAATCGTGATGTCCTTACTCAGGCTGGTTGAAGCAGTCACCTGGGCTGATTTCAAAGCCAAAGAAGTATAAGAGTTTTCGGGCTGGGAATTCCCGGAGAGGGCACTTTGGTCAAGTTGTTTGGGAACTAAGCTTGAAATAGTACTCATTTTCACATCTCCTGACCGAACAGAAAAACAATTTATCCTGCTATCGGCAGAAAACGGAAAATTCTTTAGAAAATAATCAACGCTCTACTTTTTCTAAGGCATGACTCCGATCTTGGCTTAAATCGATTCCGGCCAAACTGCTCGAATCCGTTGGCAGAACCAGCGTGAAGGTGTTAAGGATGTCGAGTTGACAGGTACCGGAGATGGTTTCTAAATCGAGGATATGGCCGCCGGACTGGCGCTTTTGATCAAGAAAATGAAAGTGATAGCCGGGCACATTGATGCCTTTGACAAAGGGCGGCGAACGAAATCCGACAATGGTTCCGGTCACATCTTCAAGGTTAAAGATCTTCTGATCTTTAACCACCATTTCACCATCAAGATGATCAAAAGTACCAATCCCGAAATCACCATGACCAAGCAGCTCACCACAACTCATCTCGCCGTCATAAACTCCAGCTAAAAGCGCATCGATCGTTGAAGTCTGGGTCAAACGATTGCCGGTGGCACAACCCCAACCTGAAAGCAGCGCCAGACCCAAAAGAGACAAAAACAAAATTTGTCGAAAACTAAAAAATTTACCCATCTTTAACCACCCAATCGTAATACATTTGTTAATAACCACTAAAACTATCCTCGGGCAGGGGTTGGTTGACGATAACATTAAGAAAATTGATCGCGGTGTAATCACCATCCGCCTCTCGAATAACAATCCGTGTGACATAACGGTAATCGGCCGAGAAAGTGATCTCTAAAGAAGCCACCAGACGGCGGGCAGCAGCTTCGCGGGGAACCAGTTTAAGCGACGGCGGTTCAGAATTTAATTTGGGGCTAAATTGAGAATTTGATTCAGAATCCAGAAGGGTCAAAATATACTCTTTTTGCAAAAAAGTAAAATCGGCCGTCGTCCAGGCCGTAACTTGAGTCGCAAAATGACGCAGCCAGGGTTCGTCGGCGAGCTTAAACGATTGCGCTTGACCACCTTTCTCATGCCAGCGCCGACCTTTGCCTCC
>DAOVTG010000168.1 GCA_030633185.1 Deltaproteobacteria bacterium | reverse complement strand
TCCGTAGCCCAATCAAGCAACTAAAGTTAGTGTGTACTTCGCTTCGCCCTCTTAAATGGGGTCAAATCTTGACAATGGCTATTGGCAGGATTTCGGCTTATCCGATTATCTCGATACGCCATCGTCAAGAAATGACCCCGCCCGAGATAGAGTGAAAGTAACTTCCAATTTTTTATGACAGACTTTCAGGAGTAAGTTACTAAACTATGAATAATTCTCATTTCAACACAATCGCCACGGAACTTAAGATAAACCAAAAACAAGTTAAAGCCGTTGCTGAACTTTTTGCAGACGGGGCGACCGTCCCCTTTATCGCCCGTTACCGCAAAGAGCTGACCGGCATGCTTGATGAAGTTTTTATCAGTAAGATTCAAACCCGGCTCGAAGAGTTGGCAAGCCTGGAAAAGCGCCGCCATGCGATAAACGCCTCCTTGACTGAGCTCAAGTTCTTAAGCCCGGAACTTGAAAAAAAGTTACTCGCCGCAACCAGTTTGACCGAACTTGAGGATATCTACTTACCCTACCGTCCAAAACGAAAAACCCGGGCTTTGGTGGCGCGGCAACGAGGCTTGCAGCCTTTAGCTGCAATCTTACTCAGGCAACAGGAGACAAATCCGGAAGCTGCCGCCCGACCCTTCATCAATCCGGATAAAGAGATCACCAACAGCGACGAGGCCCTGGCCGGGGCGCGGGATATTATAGCCGAAAAGATCAATGAAGATATTGGTGCCCGTACATCTTTGCGCCGGATCTTTAAACACGAGGGCGAAATCAGAGCCGTTGTCATCAAAGGAAAAGAGACGGAGGGAGCAAAATTTCGTGACTACTTCGATTGGCAGGAGAAAAGCGCAAGAATCGCCGGTCACCGCCTCCTGGCCCTCCTCCGGGGTGAAAAAGTCAAAATCTTACGGGTTAATATCCGACCGCCTGCCGAAAAAGCCCTGGCTCTGCTCAAGCAACGTTTTATCCAACAAAATAACCGGAGTGCCGAACAGGTGGAACTGGCGCTTGCCGATGCCTACAAAAGATTATTGGCCCCGGCTCTGGAGAATGAGATCAGACAAGAGTTAAAGGAACAAGCCGAAGGTGAGGCGATTGAGGTTTTTGCCACCAATCTCAAGCAACTATTACTGGCTCCGCCTTTGGGGCAAAAGCGAGTTCTGGCTCTGGATCCGGGCTTTCGCAGCGGAGCTAAACTTGTCTGTCTTGATGCCTTGGGTCAACTGTTGCAACACGGCGTCATCTACCCGACTACGTCCAAAAAGCAAAGTGAAGAGGCCGCAAAAATTGTTAGAGATCTATGCCGACATTTTAAGATTGAGGCCATTGCCATCGGCAACGGTACCGCCGGTCGGGAAACTGAAAGTTTTATTAAAGAGCTTAAACTGCCCGAAACCATAACCATAGCCCTGGTTAACGAAGCCGGAGCCTCTGTCTATTCGGCCTCAGAGATTGCCCGCCAGGAGTTTCCCGATTTAGACCTTACGGTACGCGGGGCGATCTCAATCGGTCGCCGTCTGCAAGACCCGCTCTCCGAACTCGTCAAAATCGATGCTAAAGCGATCGGCGTCGGCCAGTATCAACACGATCTTGACCAAAACCGTTTGCAAAACCGACTTGATGAGGTCGTTGGCAGTTGCGTCAATAGGGTTGGTGTCGAAGTCAACAATGCCAGCGCCCGGCTTCTGGCTTATGTCGCGGGCTTAAACCGGACTCTGGCCCAAAATATCGTCAATTATCGTCGCGAAAAAGGCTCTTTCAAATCTCGCCGGGAAATTTTAAAAGTCCCTCGCTTAGGCCCTAAGGCCTTTGAACAAGCCGCCGGTTTTTTGCGTATTCAAAACGGCTCCAACCCACTCGATGCCGGTGCTGTTCATCCCGAAAATTATGAGCTGGTAAAAAAGATGGCCCAAGATTGCGGGGGCTCACTAAAAGAGTTGCTGCAAAATGAGGAGTTACGCAAAAAAATTGTTATCGAAAACTATTTGTCATCGAGTGTCGGTCGACCGACACTCGATGACATTATGGCGGAACTCGCCCGACCGGGCCGCGACCCCCGGCAAGAGTTTGTCCAATTTTCTTTTCAAGAGGGAGTTAATAAGCTGGAAGATCTTTGCGAAGGGATGCGTTTGCCCGGCCTGATCACCAACATCACCAAATTCGGCGCTTTCGTCGATATCGGCGTCCACCATGATGGACTTGTCCACATAAGCCAACTCGCTGACAGGTTTGTCCGCGATCCGGGAAAGATCGTCAAACTCGGCCAAGCCGTAACCGTAACCGTCTTAAACATCGATCAGGAACGCCGCCGCATCACCCTTTCAATGCGGGAGAAATAGTAAATAGAATTTATCTGCAATGCTTGCGAAAAACATGGTGTTGACATCTGGTCATGGTGCATAATGTCCAATCACGTCCATTTCATAGCTGTACCAAAATAATCGCTTTTTGCCATCCCTCTCATTCATTTCAACATATCTAACCAAATTGAAAACACACCTGTTTTCACAATAAATATCAACGATAAGCCCTTAATTCATAAGGGAAAACTGCTTTATTCCCATGCATGCTTTCTAGCTCAATTGCTAAGTTTAACCAATCTTGACGGTACCTATAATATTGTCGCAGTATATGGGTGATAATATTTTTACTGGTAAAAAACTGTGTCTTTTCACTGAGTTACACTTGACAATTCTGAATTTGTCGTGATATATGCTTTAAATCATTTCATATGTCACGACAGAATGAGGATTAAAGGTATGGTGAAAAAAGAACTTCTAGATAAAGCGATGCGCCATTTTATTTCTGTCCAAGTAATGACACTTTCCCAATTGGAGGCCCTTCTTTCCTGTTCACAACGCTCCGTGCAAAGATATCTTTCTAAATGGGGTGGACTTCGTAGTTATAATCATAATGGGAAATACTTTTCCCTGCCGGCTATAGCTCAATTCGATTCATTTGGAATTTGGAAACAGAATGATATCGGTTTTTCCAAATCTGGAAATCTCAAAGAAACAGTTGTTCATTTGATTGCCAGTTCCCCTGCTGGCTTGACAACCTCTGAATTAGGCGTGATACTGGGTGTCAATGCTCATTCTTTCATGTCTCAGTTTCGTGTTGATCTGCGCCTAAAAAGGGAGAAATACGATGGAGTATTAGTGTATTTCTGCTCAGAACATGATATTGCAATCGGCCAAAAAAGAAAACGATTTACAGATCAAACATTGTTTATTCTTCCCTCAGACACACAAGCAGTAACCATTTTAGTCGCACTACTCAAGAGTCCAAAGATAACTATTGAGGAACTTGTAAAAACAATTAATAAAGAGAGTAGCGTTATTTCTATTACAATGGTTGAGAGATTGCTGGAGCATCATGGCTTGTTAAAAAAAAAGTGATTCACTTATTGTAAAGAAAATTCTTCAGGTTTATCTTGAACGTTTATGTGGGGAAGGAGATTTTTTGGCCAGACAAAAAGTCCTCTAAAGCCAAAGGATATTGAAAATCTTTTTAGAAAAGCAGCGGATTCACTTAAAGGAAATTTAAAGCGTATCTTTATGGCTCAAACTACTGAAGCTTATGGTTATGGTGGTCAGAGTTGGGCCGAAGAAAACTTACGGTGGAACCGTGGATTAATCCGAAAAGGGCGACAAGAACTAAGTTCTGGTGTCCCTGCCGAGGGAAAAATCTCGAATCGAGGGCGCAAAAAAAACTGAAGATCATTTTCAAAATCTGCTTGTGGATATTAAAACTATTGTTGATCCAAAATGTCAAACAGATCCAACCTTTCACACTCGTCGTCTTTATCGTCCCATCACGTCCAACACTGTGCGAAATCTATTGATTGAAGAGTTCGGATATGACCCTGAAACCATGCCCCATTTACGCACAATCAGTAGAAAACTGGATATTCTGGGGTACTGGCCTCGGAAAGTTATTGAAAGCAAGCCCATAAAAAAAATTCCAGAAACCAATGACATCTTTAATCAGGTGCATACAATAAATAAAGAAGCTGACGAGCGCGCAGGTGTCCTGAGAATATCACTAGATGCAAAATTATGAGCAACGCATTTTACGACATCCTAAACTCGGGAAATATTTCGTCGATATCAATCCTGCTCGTGCGTGATTTACACAGAATTTTTGGATGATTTATTTTGGCCAACCGCCTTAGAACTTATACGAAATCCGGTAAAACAATCGTATTGTCTAAATCTCGCCGATTAGAGCTTCAGTAAAATCCATCATCCAGCAAAAAAGGTGTTGATATCAAAAGTCAAATAAAGTAGAATCTTTCACTTAGTCATCCTACGACTTTTTACGAGTTCATCAAGGATATTTTACTTTATTTATAGGAGGGTGGTGTATGAAAAAAGCGTTAATCACCGGGGTTACCGGGCAGGATGGGGCGTATCTGGCAGAATTATTACTTGAAAAAGGTTATGAAGTGCATGGTATCAAGCGCCGCTCCTCATCATTTAATACGGCTCGGGTTGATCACCTCTATCACGACCTGCATGAGGCGGATGTCCGTTTTAAGATGCACTATGGTGACCTCACCGACGCGACCAATCTTATCCGCATAATTCAGGAAGTCCAACCTGATGAAATCTATAACCTGGCGGCTCAAAGCCACGTTCAGGTCTCATTTGAAACGCCGGAGTATACGGCCAACAGCGATGCCCTTGGTACTTTGCGATTACTTGAGGCGATTCGGATTCTGGGTCTTGAAAAAAAGACCAGGTTTTACCAGGCCTCAACCAGCGAGATGTTTGGTTTGGTACAAGAGACCCCACAACGTGAAACCACCCCTTTCTATCCGCGTAGTCCTTATGGTGCGGCCAAGGTTTATGCTTACTGGATTACGGTAAACTATCGTGAAGCCTATGGCATGTTTTCCTGTAATGGTATTCTTTTTAATCATGAATCTCCCCTGCGCGGCGAAACCTTTGTTACCCGCAAGATCACTCGGGCTGTGGCCCGCATCAAACTCGGCTTCCAGGAAAAAATTTATCTTGGTAATCTTGATGCCAAACGTGACTGGGGCCACGCCGCCGACTTTGTCAAAGCGATGTGGTTGATGCTGCAGCATGAGCAGCCGGAGGATTTTGTTATTGCTACCGGTCAAACCCGCACGGTTCGGGAATTTGTCGAGAATGCTTTTACCGAGATCGGAGTCGAGATTGCCTGGCGCGGGCAAGGGACGGATGAAGTTGGTTATGATAAGACCGACGGCCAAGTCAGGGTTAAGATTGATCCTCGTTATTTTCGCCCGACCGAGGTTGAACTTTTGCTTGGTGATCCGACCAAAGCCAAAGATAAATTGGGTTGGGAGCCGGAGACCAGTTTTGCCGAGATGGTAAAAACCATGGTTGCCGAAGACTTAATGGAAGCCGAACGTGATAACTACTGTCAGCGCCAGGGGTTCAAGGTTTACGTTCACGAGGAGTAAGCCGGTCGGCAGTGTGCAGTTTGGTAGCGGGCAGTGAAAAGCTCTTTCAGACTGATACGCAACACGCATCTGAACATTCTGTTTTACCATCTCGAATGTGATCTTTAGTAATGATTTCGGAATTGATTAGATACTGAAAAGAGTAAAAAATGTTGCCGACTGACAATAATCCACTACCCACTGCCCACTGTCCATTGTCCACTAACAATAATACACTGCCCATTGAGCCGAAGGCTTACAATCTGACCTGGCATGAGGCTG
>DAOVTG010000107.1 GCA_030633185.1 Deltaproteobacteria bacterium | reverse complement strand
ATGCACCCTGAAACTGAAAAAAAGAGCCCCAAACACCCCGGCGAGAAAGAGATCCCGGAGTTACGTATGATCGCCTGGGAAACCACTAGAAGCTGCAACCTCTCCTGTATTCACTGTCGGGCCGCAGCTGAAAAGGGCCCCTACCCGGGTGAATTGGACACCCAAAAAGCCTTCTCTTTTATGGATAACGTAGCCTCTTTCAGCAAACCGGTCATCATCCTGACCGGCGGCGAACCAATGCTGCGAGATGATATCTATGAATTAGCTGCCTACGGCACCAAACTGGGGTTACGCATGGTTTTGGCGACCAACGGCACCCTTGTCGACCAGGAGAGTATCAAACGCATGATCGACAGCGGCATTCAACGGATAAGCGTCAGCCTCGATGGGGCTAATGCCGAGACCCATGATAACTTCCGTAAAGTCAAGGGCTCATTCGCCAATTCTCTGAGAGCTTTGGACTATGCCCGCGATGGCGGTCTTGAGTTCCAGGTCAACACAACTATTACCAAACTCAACATTACCGAGATCCCGGCGATCCTCGATCTGACGGTCAAACTGGGTGCCGTCGCGCACCACATCTTTCTACTGGTTCCCACCGGTCGCGGTAAAGAGCTTGAAGATCAAGAGATCCCAGCCGAAGAATATGAGAGAACCTTAAACTGGTTTTATGACCAGAGAGATAAAGTTCCTTTGCAACTCAAAGCAACCTGTGCCCCCCATTACATGAGGATCTTACGTCAACGCAGCAAGGCTGAAGGCAAAAAAATCACCTTTAAAACCCACGGTCTTGATGCCGTAACCCGTGGCTGTCTGGGCGGTATCGGTTTCTGTTTTGTCTCCCATACCGGTGACGTCCAACCCTGCGGCTACCTTGAAGCCAAGGCCGGCAACGTTCTCGAAAGCGACTTTCAGAAAATCTGGGAGGAGTCTTTAGTGTTTACTCGCCTGCGGGATTACGACGCCCTTGAGGGGAAATGCGGGATCTGCGAATACAAAAGAGTCTGCGGCGGCTGCCGGGCCCGGGCCTTTGAGGCCACCGGCAATTACATGGCCGAAGAACCCTACTGTGTCTATGAACCAAAAAGCAGAGGTTAAGTTACAGCGGATAGCGGCGAACTTTGCTTCGCTCCCATTAACAGGGTCACATCTTGACAAATGGCGGGTTAATACCTTAGTTTTGCGCGAACCTTACGGCCGCCAAGTGTCAAGAAATGACCCCAGCCGAGACAGCTTGAATCTAGAAATACTATGGAAACTGCAATCCTGATTATTCTTTGTATGGTTGGCCTGATCGGTACTTTGATGCCGGTGATGCCCGGCAGCGGTCTGATCTTTATCGGGGCGCTGGCTTATGCCCTGCTTACCAATTTTCAGGTAATCACCGGCCCTGCGCTTATGATCCTCTTAGTCCTGATGCTGGTTGGTTCAATCGGCCAGTTTCTGATCACCAGTTTCGGCGCTAAAGTGATGGGGGCCGGGAAATATGGCATTATCGGCGCTTTTGTCGGTTTTTTCCTAGGCCTGGTCTTTATCCCGGCTCCGGGGGGCTCCCTGCTGGGGGCCTTTGCCGGAGCCTTTGTCTGTGAATTGACTTTTGCCGTTAAAAGTCAAAGAGAGAGCTTGAAAGCCGGAATCGGGGCGGTTATGGGAGCGATCTTCAGCCTCTTTTTTGAATTCTTCATAGGCGTCATAATGGTGGCCTACACCCTGACCCTGATCTGGAATAGCATTCCGACGGAAACCATCCTCCTCTAAACCGAATTACCAATCAAACTTCATCCTGTAAAACCGCTAGCAAGGACTCAACCTTATAGGGTTTAGCTATCATACCGTTAAAACCATAGGCCTTAAAATCCGCCATTACCGGATCCTGAGAGTAACCACTCGAAACAATGGCTTTGACCTCGGAATCGATCTCCCGGAGCCGTTTAATCGCCTCTCTTCCACCCATCCCGCCGGGGATTGAAAGATCCATCAAAACCGCCTGAAAACTTGATCCTTCCCGCAGGGCCGCCTGGTAAGTTTCAAGCATGGCCTCTCCATCGGCAACCGCTATCACCTCATAGCCGAGAATCTCCAACATCTCGGTCACGACCTCACGAATCACATCTTCATCATCCATCAGCAAAACTCTTCCACAACTCCCCCTGTCTTCGTCAAACTTCAACTGTAACCCCCGGGAATCAACCGGACTCTTCTCTGAAAATTTCCCGGTTGACGGCAGAAAAAAAGTAAAGGTCGAACCAACACCAGGTTCCGAAGCGACTTCAAGACGTCCATCGTGGTTGGCAATGATTGAGTAACTGGTCGCCAAGCCGAGGCCGCTGCCACTCTCCTTGGTCGTATAGTAGGGCTCAAATATATGGGGTATGATCTCAGACTCAATGCCGCAACCCTGGTCTCCAACCGAAACCTTGACGTAAAAACCCGGTTTTAAACCTTCGACCGAATCCTCCACAATTTCCTGATTTGTAACCGTGATCCGGACAATACCAGCATCAGCCATCGCCTGCCGGGCATTGGTCACCAGATTATTGATCACCTGGTTGATCTGTCCGCCATCAATCGCGAGAGCCCAGATATTATCTTCAACCTCATATTCAACTTTCACCTGGGAGCCGTGGAGCACAAATTCAGCTGATTCTTTAACCAGCAGAGGCAACTCCACTCTCTCTTTAATCGGAGCCCCGCCTTTGGCAAAGGTCAGGAGCTGGCGAGCCAGAGAGACCGCCCGGCCGATCGCTTTTTCAGCTTTTGAGAGATGTTTCTCGGTCGTCGCAAAACCCTGGTTATAAGAGAGCCGGATCAGGTCGAGACTGCCTTGCAGACCCATTAACAGATTATTAAAATCATGGGCAATCCCTCCGGCCAAGATTCCGACAGCCTCAAGTTTCTCACTGCGCAGACGTTCCTGCTGAAGTTTTTTCTCATCCCCTACATCACGAAACACCAACACCACACCAAGCCTTTGCCCATCCCGTCCGACGATCGGTGCGGCACTATCGGCAACCGCAATCTCATCACCCGAACGTGAGATAAGCAGGGCATGATTAGCAAGCTCCACGACCTGGTTCTCTCGCAAAACCTGGGCCACCGGATTAGGCATGATCTCCCGGCTGTGTTCGTGGATAATGTGAAATACTTCACCGACCAACCGCCCCGAAGCGTCGGCATTACTCCAACCGGTCAAGGTCTCGGCCACCGGATTGAGCATAGTCACGCGGCCGTCATCATCTGTAGTTATCACCCCGTCACCGATACTGCGCAAGGTAACCGCGAGCCGTTCTTTCTCCGCCGCCAGAAAATCCTCAGCCAATTTCCGGAGCGTAATATCCCGGTTACTGCCCCGGACTCCTAAATCTTCCCCGTTAAACCCGGTTATCGGTCGACAGATATGGCTGAGCCAGCGAACCGAACCATCTTTGTGAGAAATACGAAACTCAATCGGTTGAAAACGACCATCCTGCATGATCTCATGCCGGTGACCAATGAAGATTTCGCGATCTTCTTTTAAAACAATTTCGTTCATCAAGAGATGGTTGACATAAAACTCCTGCTGTTTATATCCGGTAATCTCATAACATGAAGGTGATACATGGATAAACTTACCCTCCGGATCGCGCCAACACTCCATATCATAGGCGTAATCAGCAACCGTACGATAACGGTGCTCACTTTCACGCAACTTAATTTCGGCTTTTTCGCGCAGTTCACGATCCTCTTTCAGGGCCGCAACCATCTGATTAAAACATTGCGCAAAAGAGCCTATCTCATCGTCTGGAAAATCCCCCGCAACCGACTCCAGACTGCCGCCGCGAATCTTCTCGCTGGCAAGATAGAGACTTTCGATGGGACGTGTCATCGAACGCGAAAGGTACCAACCGACGAGCAGAATCAAACCTAAAGCAAAAGCGAAAATGAAAATGAAAGTGTTACGTAACGAATGCGTTAAAGCATAGGCTTGAGCTACAGGAATCTCACTAACCACCAACAGGGGCAGACCTTCAATCGTGGTCGCAACCCCGAAGACCGCTTCCCGATCAAGGTTAGAGTATTCGCCCAGCGCTGAGGGTGACCCTTTCAACACTTTGGCGATCGGCAAGAGATGATCTACCCTGGAACCTTTGAGAACATGATCTATATCAGCATGGGCCACCACTTCACCCTTAAGATTTACGAGATAGAGCTCACTCTCTCCCGACTCCTGTCGAGGAAAGGCATTGAAAAGATTTTTCAAGGCGAGTTCGGCAAAGAGATAACCCTGCTGTTTGCCGGTCGTTAGAGAGCTGATCGGATAGACCATAACCAACTGCGGTTCAAGCTGCCACTGGCTGAAAAAGATCTTTTTATGCTCTGGATATTTATCGTCAAAAACAATCAGAGGAGAAGGCATGCCGGAACTTAAGTAACCATATCGCAACAAAGCCTCAACCACCCGGTTCTCCAAGTCGACAATAACAATTTTGCGAATTTCCGGATATTGACGATAGGCCAATGACAAGAGCCTGCCGTTTTTTCGTTTAAAAAGATACTGATTAGAACAATAAGAAAGACTACGATCGATCTCGTGAATACGCCAACCGATCTGTTTTCCGGCAGCTTGGGCTTGAACCAGATTGATGTGCTCGACATCCTCATAAAGATGCTCCTGCAAAATCTTATAAAAATAGCTGGAACCAAACAGTAACGGCAAAACTGCAACAATAACAAAACCGAAAAGTAATTTTCGAAAAAGAGAAAATTTCACCCTCACCGCAAAACCTCATCCGCCTGCAAAAGGATATCCTCACTGATTTCAAGACCTAACTTTTCAACCTCTTTTAAAGAGACGACGAGATTTACTTTTTCAGCATTCTGAACCGGGATATTCCCGGGCGCCCCCCCCTTAAAGATCTGGTCGACAATGGTTGCAGCCTGAAACCCGACCCCGTAAAAATCGGGGCTATAACCCATAACCCCGCCCCGCTGGAGCAACATATTATCAATCACCATCAACGGGATTTTCAGACGATGTGAAAGTCCGAGAAGTTCTTTGAAATGAGCCACCGCAAGCGGATCCGGCAGCATAAAAAGAGCATCGGCCCGATCGGCGCTAAAACTTTGACAACATTTGACTATCTCGTCGTGGTTACGAACATGGACAACCACGAGATCAAGCCCGATATCGAGTGCCGCCTGACGGAGAAAACCTTGATTAAAAGAGCGCCTCGAAATCTCAACTTCAGGATCAAAAAAAAGCGCCACGCGCTTCATGGCCGGAAAAGCCTTTTTAAACAACAGTAAACGTTGCGGCAGCAACTCTATAGAAAGATGACTGACCCCGGTAAAATTTCCGCCCGGACGGCGCAGGCTATCCACCACTTTCGAACCTAAAGGATCGGCAACCGCTGTAAAAACCACGGGTATGTCAATTTTACTTTCAGCCAGAGCAGCCTGAAGTGCCCGGGTTACCGGTGTCGTAATCGAAAAAATCAGATCGTAATCGGCAGCCTCCCATTTTTCTATCAGGGGCGCTATTTTAGTGGTGTCCCGGCCGAGACAATGAATGTCAAAGGAGAGATCGTCATCGAGGTTGTAACCCCGGCTCGCAAGACCGGCCCGCAAGCCCTCGTAAGATTTGAGAAAAGAGGGCGCAAAAGCCACCACTTCAATGCGGTAGACCCGATTCTTTCGAGGCTCGGCTAAAGCCTTCAGTGGACTTAAAAACAGACCCGAAACCATTACCAGCGGCAAAAATAATGACCAGAACCAACGGATTGAAAAAGATCTTCGCATAACCACCTCCTTATCTGTCAATTCAGAAACCAATTTCCAACATAGTTTCTACCAGCTCCATGCCCATTTTGCAAGCCTGAAAAAAGCGATTGACAAGTAGTCTGAATCGGGTGTATGCAAACCTCGATTGCTGGCAACTCGGACGGCTTACCCCGCCGCTCGTTGCCCGATTATCTATTAATAGATTGCAACTATTCAGCTAAACCCGTAAATTCCGGGGACACAATCCCGATTTCCTTCGGAGAATCAGGTTATGTCCCCGGAATTCACTGGAATCCATCAAAATTAGGTGCTTTTCTACTTACGCTGAATAGTTACAACGGATTAACCATAGAACTGAAAAAACATGGCTTCAAAAAACGAGAAACAGCAGGCCCCGATCCCTGAAAGGCACCCTGAAATTACGATATTTTCCGGTTGGTGCAAGAGTTGCGGCATCTGTGTCGCCTTCTGCCCCAAAGAGGTGCTGGCTATGGATGAAAACGGCCGGGTCTTTGCCAAAGCCCCGGAAAAGTGCATCGCCTGCCACATGTGTGAGCTGCGCTGCCCCGATTTTGCCATCAATGTCGAAGAAGTCGAACCGGCTACGGAATCCCGGGAGGGAAAATAATGACTAAAAAAACCTCCTACCAGTTAATGCAGGGTAATGAGGCGGTCGCTGAAGGGGCCTTGGCCGCCGGAGTTAGTTTTTTTGCTGGCTACCCGATCACCCCGTCAACTGAAATTGCTGAAATTCTGGCTGATCGACTACCCGCAACCGGCGGCAAGTTCATCCAGATGGAGGATGAGATCGGCAGTATCGCAGCCATCATCGGAGCCTCTATCGGCGGTTGTAAAACCCTGACCGCAACCTCCGGACCGGGATTTTCCCTGATGCAGGAGAACTTAGGCTTTGCCTGCCTGGCCGAGATCCCTCTGGTAATCGTCAACGTCATGCGAGCTGGCCCCTCAACCGGTCTGCCGACAAGCCCATCGCAGGGAGATGTCATGCAGGCCCGCTGGGGTACGCACGGCGACCACCCGATTATTGTTTTAACCCCGTCAAGCGTTGAAGAGGCTTTTCACTACACTATTAAGGCGGTCAATTTCGCCGAAAAATACCGTAATCCGGTTATCGTTTTAATGGATGAGGTTATCGGCCATATGCGGGCCCGAGTCTCTCTGCCGCCCTGGTCTATGGTCGAAAGGGTCAATCGAGTTCAACCTAACATGCCACCAGAGTGGTATCTACCCTACGAACGTTCCGCCACAGGCGTCGCGCCAATGGCCAGCTTTGGCGACGGCTACCGTTACCATGTCACCGGCCTGGTCCATGATGCCAAGGGTTTTCCAACCGCCAATCCCAATGAAGCCCGCGATAATATTCGCGGCCTTTTTGCCAAAATCGAGCGCGGTTTTCGCGAAATCTGCCTAGTTGACTACGAATTGATGGACGATGCCGAACATGCCATCCTCGCTTACGGTAGTATGGTTCTCTCCGCCCGTTCCGCTTTGGAACAGTTACGGGAATCCGGGATTAAAGTCGGCATGATCAAACTCGGCACACTCTGGCCCTTTCCCCGTTTCGCTCTGGAACGTTTTCTGCCACAACTTAAAACCATCCTGGTGCCGGAACTTAACATGGGCCAGATCTATCGTGAAGTCTTGCGGGTCAACGCTGGCAAGGCGATAATTGAAAAACTTAACCGGGTCAACGGCACCCTCATTGCCCCGAATGAAATTGTTAAAACAGTTAAAGGAATGGTACGATGATCAGCAACAGTCAACTGGTCAACAAATATTTTCGCCACAGTAAAAAATTCCCCCATATCTGGTGTCCCGGTTGCGGTATCGGCATAATCTTAGGGAATATGCTGAGGGCGATCGACACTTTGGCCTTAGACAAAAATAATATCGCTTTCGTCTCGGGTATCGGCTGTACCGGACGAGCTCCGGTCTATGTTGATTTCAACACCCTGCATACCACCCATGGCCGGGCTCTGCCCTTTGCCACCGGCCTTAAACTGGCCCGTCCGGAACTTAACGTGATAGTTGCCACCGGTGACGGTGACGCCACCGCCATTGGCGGCAACCATTTGATCCATGCCTGTCGCCGCAACATTGACATCACCACGATTATCTTTAATAATTATATTTACGGTATGACCGGAGGCCAGTACAGCCCGACCACACCGCATGGCGACAAGGCCTCCACCTGCAAGCTCGGCAACATCGAAAGACCGTTCAATATTTCGGCCCTGGTTGAAGCGGCCGGTGCCACGTTTGTCGGACGCACGACCAGTTACCACACCCTGCAGCTCCAGAATATCATCAAAAAAGCGATCCTGCACAAGGGTTTTTCAGTAGTCGAGGTCAT
>DAOVTG010000059.1 GCA_030633185.1 Deltaproteobacteria bacterium | reverse complement strand
GGTGCCCTATTTCAGATTATAAAAAACCTCACGGCCCAAATAGTCGCTTTGGCCGTAGAGTTCTCTTTCGATCCGTAAAAGCTGGTTGTATTTGCAGATGCGGTCGGTACGGCTGGCGGAACCGGTTTTGATCTGGCCGGTGTTTAAAGCGACGACGAGATCGGCGATGGTTGAATCCTCGGTTTCGCCGGAGCGGTGCGAGACGACGGCGGTATAACCCGCCTTTTTGGCCATGGAGACGGTTTCCAGGGTTTCAGTCAGGGTGCCGATCTGGTTGAGTTTGATCAGGATTGAGTTGGCCGAACCCTCCTCGATACCCCGAACCAGGCGTTTGGGGTTGGTGACGAAGAGGTCGTCGCCGACAATCTGAATCTTTTTGCCGAGTTTCTCCATCATCAATTTCCAGCCCGCCCAGTCATCTTCGTCATGACCATCTTCAATCGAGATAATCGGATATTTTTCGACCATCTCGGCATAGAAATCGACCAGTCCTGCCGCATCAAGAGATTTTCCTTCAGCCTCAAGGTTATATTTACCGTCTTTGTAAAATGAGCTGGCGGCGGCATCGATAGCGATTAATATCTCCTCGCCGGCTTTATAGCCAGCCACCGCAATCGCTTCAACAATTAATTGGAAAGGTTCTTCGTTGGATTTCAGGTTGGGGGCAAATCCTCCTTCATCTCCGACCGATGTATTGTAGCCTTTTCCTTTCAGAACTTTTTTTAAGGCGTGAAAGGTTTCGGTGCCCATACGCAGGGCTTCGGTAAAATTTTCAGCTCCGACCGGCATGACCATGAATTCCTGGATGTCGACGTTATTGTCGGCGTGCTGGCCGCCGTTAAGGATATTCATCATCGGTACCGGCAGAAGATGGGCATTGATGCCGCCGATATATTGGTAGAGCGGCAGGCCAACGACCTCGGCTGCCGCTTTGGCGGTGGCCAAAGAGACCCCGAGCATGGCATTGGCACCAAGTCGGCTCTTGTTTTCAGTACCATCCATTTCAATTAAGGTTTGATCCAGTTCACGCTGCCTGGTGGCGTCAAAGCCGATGATCCGGTCAGCGATTTCTCCATTGACATTTTCGACCGCCTGACTTACTCCTTTGCCGAGATAGCGTTCCTGATCTCCATCTCTCAGTTCAACGGCTTCATGAATACCGGTGGAGGCTCCGGAGGGAATCGCGGCCCGTCCGATGACGCCACTTTCCAAGGTTACTTCAACCTCTACGGTCGGGTTGCCACGCGAATCAAGAATCTCCAGAGCTTCAACATCAACGATAAACGGCATTTTTTCTCCTTTACCAAAAACAGTTAAAAAACAGTACCCTTGGGAACCACCACGACTCCTCCGGGTGAAACCGGAAATCTTTGCCGATCTTTTTCAAGATCATAGCCGATTTCGGTGTTCGGTGGAATATGAACTTCTTTATCTATAATGGTTTTACGAATTCTTGCTTTACGGCCAATCTTGACCTGATGCATGAGGATCGATTCATGAACCTGGGCAAAACTGTTGATTCGAACCCCGGGCGAGAGTACCGAGCGTTCCACTAAGCCGCCACTGATAATAACGCCGTTGCAGATGAGAGAGTCAAGGGCTCGACCGACGCGCTTTTCACGGACATTGGCAAAGACAAACTTGGCTGGCGGCATCTGTGATTGATAGGTGCGCAGCGGCCACTTACTGTCATAGAGGTTGAAGTCGGGATCGACACCTGCCAGGTTGATATTGGCCTCCCAATAGGCATCAATAGTACCGACATCACGCCAGTAGTAGGCGTCTCGTCTCGTCTCTTCGGAACCAAAGGGGTAGGCGAAAACCCGTTCTTTGGGGTAGAGGGCGGGGATAATGTCATTGCCGAAGTCATGGCGGCTGTCAGGATCGGCGGCATCGGCTTCAAGGAGCTCTTTCAATTTTTCAAACTCAAAAATATAGATTCCCATTGAGGCGTAAGCTTTATCCGGTTGTCCGGGGATGCCCTTTGGTTTTTTTGGTTTTTCCTGAAAACCAATAACCTGCTGTTTTTCATCAACTTCAAGGATGCCGAGACCGGTGGCCTCCTGACGGTCAACCGTGATTGCCGAAATTGTCAGCGCCGCATCATTAGCCTGGTGGAAAGCCAGCATTTTGCCGTAATCCATCTTGTAGATATGGTCACCGGCTAGAACCAGAATATATTTGGGTCGAATAACTTCAAGCGAGTAGAGGTTTTGATAAATAGCGTCAGCCGTGCCCTGATACCATCTTTCGCCGACCCTCATCTGGGGCGGGATTTCGTAAATGAACTCGCCTAGTTCCGGGTTGAATATACTCCAGCCAGCAGCCAGGTGGCGGGAGGCGGAAACCGATTTATATTGGGTCAGGACAATGATTTTTCGGATATGGGAGTTGAGGCAGTTACTTAGCGTGAAATCGATAATCCGGTATTGACCGGCAAAAGGGACAGCTGGTTTAGCCCGATCCTTGGTCAAAGGGCTTAGGCGTTTGCCTTCACCTCCGGCCAGAACAACTGCAAGAAGATCATTCAACATGGCCTGCCTCCTTTTTGATTTTACTGGGTCAGTAAATTAGTAGCAAAGCGGAAACGAAATTGCAAGGTAAATACAATTATCTAATTTCGAAGACCGGCAATCAGGCGCTGAGGTTTTAAGAGGAGGTTTAAAGCGTCAATCGGGTTTGTGACGATCAGGTCGGCAGCCGCCAGGGAGAGGGCGTGGGCTCCTTCACAACCCAGGATGCAGATACCTAAAACGGCTTCTTGCAGCATCAGGTGGTCATTGTAGCCGTTACCAATAGCGGCATGGGTTTTGGCGTCCAATTTTTTGAGGAAGTCCCGTTTGGCATGCGTCCCCGGGATCCCAGCCGGCATCCTCACAAGTTCAAGCGGTAGGGAGGCAAACATTTTACGGGCCGTACCAAAAGTGTCTGCCGTCATGACATAGACTTTCATGATGGCGGCCACCCTCTGCAGGCTTTCGGCCACCTCTCGGCTCAGTTGCCCGTCAAGTGTCAAAGTACCGTTCATATCACAGAGAACGCCTTGAAGTTCAAGGGGTTCTCTTCCAGGAATATCAAGGTCGAGGCTCATAATTTTCTCAAAGGTAAATGGTAACTATTCAGGTACCATTTACGTTGCAAAGGGTAATTTGTTAGTTTGCTTCGCTCTCTTGAATGGGGTCAAAGCATTGCATAAATGCTTCGCATTGACGCAAAGCATTGACCCCGACCGAGATAGAGTGAACTTTTTTATCGCGGAGTTTGTTCGATCTGCCTCGGTTGGGGTCATTTCTTGACGAAGGCGTATTGAGATATTCGTTTTTATCATGAATAATCCAACAGCCTTTGTCAAGATGTGACCCCATTTGTGAGGGCGAAGCGATGTCCGCCGCTATCCGCCGCAACTTAACTAATAAACTATTATCCGGGGGTGCAGATGCGGGCCATGATGTAGTTGTGGGCGGCGTTGCGCAGGGCTTCCGGACCCATCAGGGAGCAGTGAATTTTCTCTTCCGGTAAATCGCCCAGGAGGGACACTACTCGGTCGCCGGAGATCATCATCGCATCATCTAAAGATTGGTTGGTGATCATCTCTGTAAAGGCGCTCGTGGTCGCAATCGCATAAGGACAACCGGCAACCATGGCCGAGGCCTTGATGATAATATCTTTTTCAATTTTAAGGTAGAGTTCAATATAGTCGCCGCAGCCGGGATCGCCGCCCTGTCCCATGACCGTGGCGTCGGCCATAACCTCAAGGTTGCGGGGATTTTTGAAATACTCTTTTATTTTGTCATTCAATGGTTGGAATCTCCATTTGATTCGTATCAGCTAATGGTCTGGTAATAGCGTTCTCCGCTATGTTCCAGCGCTTTAATTTTACCTTTTTCGAGCATTAGGTCAAGGATTTTTATAACCTCAACCGATTTCAGGCCGAGGGCCTGTTCGAGATCGTTTCTGGTACAGGGGCGGCGTTTCAGGGTGGCGAGAATGGTTTCCTCGGCTTTTCCGATCGTACTGCCGTAGTCAGAATTTCTGGCAAAAGGGGCAATGATCTCCGCTTGCGATCCGAATCGGGGTAAAATCTTTTTCAGGAAAGTCTGTTCGACCGCCACCGCTTCAGCCATGGCTCCCGGCCGGACGACTGTGTTAAGCTGGATTTTGTCCGGTTTTATGGCAGTTACTGCCTTAACCAGCCGATTGATCTCTTGAGGGTTGTCATTAAGTCCCCGGCAGAAAAGAATTTCAAGCCAGATCCGGCCCTGGTATTCGTGGCGCAGTTTGATCAGTCCGGCAATTATCTCTTTAATGTCAAGCCCCGGAGCCGGGCGGTTCAAGGCGGTAAAGAGATCTTCAGAAACGACATCAAGTGATGGTAGAATTACATCAACTGCCACAGCTTCACGACGGACTTCGGGATCATTAAAGAGGGTGCCGTTGGTGAGCAGGGCAATCGGGGTTTTGGTTAGTTTGCGCAAAAGTTTGATGACGCGGGGCAGAGCCGTGTTTAAGGTCGGCTCGCCGGATCCCGAGAGCGTAATGTAGTCGAGTTTTCGATCCTCCGAACTAAAAAAGGCTTCAATCTCGCTTTTCAGTTGCAGATAGGGGACGTATTCAGTTCGTTTAGTAGCCGGCGTTGCGGTTTTACCCAGTTCGCAGTAGATACAATCCAACGTGCAGGTTTTGAAAGGTACCAGATCAACACCAAGAGAGAGACCGAGCCGGCGTGAGGGCACCGGCCCGAAGATATGGGTAGAGGTAGGACTCATGGGAATTAACTATCTGAAAGGCACTCTTCGACTTCGTGTTTTAGTCGGTGATTATTTATGATAAAGCGGATCGGTTGATCCGGTGCCGCCTGTTTTGCGGCCTTCTTCATATCATCCCCGAGCTTGAAAATCAAGGGGCAGACATTTGATGAAGGGGTCAGCGTGATAATAATACCCTTTTCGTCGATTTCTAATTTATCAAGCAGAGGTAGATCGGTTACCTGCATCCCGGTTGAGGGATCCCGGACGGCCCCCAGGGCCGCCAGAATTTTTTCTTTGAGTTTCAGCATGGCTGTTTTCCTGTCGATCGCTATTAAAATCTGTGTAAATTTGAGTTCAGGAGTTAAGTTACAGCGGGCAGCGGCAAACATTGCTTCGCCCACTTTGAGGGGGACACAGCTCAGCCCGTCACGGGCTAAAGCCCGGCCTGGAGGTATGTCCCCGCACCGAGATAGTTTGAATTACTGTAACTATTCAGGTTTCCACTATAAAGCCACAACTTATGGCGGCGAACATTGCTTCGCTCCCATAAACGGGGTTCACACCCCAAGAGTGCTTCCTCGCTACGCTCACAGCGAAGCCTGGGGTGCTGACGCACCTTGTACCAGCAATGACCCCAATCCCGGCATTTTGTTGATGACACCTGAACAGTTACGAATTACTTTTATAGATTTAACTCTTTTTCCACTTTATCCCACATCTCGCGAACAACTTGACTGACGAGACCGCATTCATACTCAACCACGCTCAGGCGGGCAACTTGGGCTTTGTTGACAACCGGATCGAGAGGGATTTCACCGACCAGTGTCAAGTTGTGTTCCGTGCAGTAGTCGCTAATTTTTTGGCTGTTTATGAGATTGAGATCGAAACGGTTGACACAGACCAGGGCCGGGATATCAAAATGGCGGCAAAGGCCGTGAACCCGTTCCATATCGTGCATCCCGGAAAGGGTTGGTTCGGTGACGATCAAAACCAGGTCGACGCCGGTGATTGCAGCGGTAACCGGACAACCGATTCCCGGAGGGCCGTCGTTGATAAGCAGACCAAAGCCCTCTTTCTGAGCTATGAGTTTGCCTTGTTGGCGCACCAACGTGACAAGCTTGCCGGAATTGTCCTCGCCGATTCCGAGACGGGCATGAACCATTTTGCCAGCCCGCGTCGCAGAGATAAACCAGCGGCCGTTGATGGTATCGACCATGGTGATCGCCTCTTCAGGGCAAGCCAGCGCACAAAGTCCGCAACAGTCACAGGCGAATTCATTAATCGAGTAACCCGACTCTTCGGAAAAATCGATGGCGTCAAAACGGCATAAACGTTGACATTCCCCGCAACGGGTACATTTTTCACTATCTAGTTGAGGGCCTCGGCCACCGATAAAATCCGCACTGGAAATCTCTGTCGGGGTCAGAATCAGGTGGAGGTCTGCGGCATCAACATCGCAATCAGCCAGAATCGTGTTTTTTGCCAATACGGCAAAGGCGGCGGTCACCGTGGTTTTGCCGGTGCCGCCCTTGCCGCTGATAATCGTTAACTCCTTCACTTTTCCACCTCCGCGACAATCCTTTGATGCAGCTTCTGAAAACCTTCTCTTAAACTCTGACTGTGGATGACAGCCGCTTCACCTTTGGAGTAGGCGAAGGCGAGATCGCGGTCAAAGGGAATCTCCATGAGAATCGGGATGGCTTCGCGTTGGCAATATCTCTGAACCTGGTCATCGCCGCTGTCGGATCGGTTGATAAGGATGCCGCAGGGGATTTCAAGTTGGCGGGCAACGCCGACTGCCAATTCCAGGTCGTTGAGACCGAAAGGGGTCGGTTCCGTGACGAACAGGCAATAGTCACAACCCATTAGAGTCTGAACCATGGGGCAGGAGGTTCCGGGCGGTGCATCTAAAATTGCAAAACAGTCATTATTAACCAGTTTTTTGACCTTTTTGATGATTGGCGGCGAGAGCGGATTGCCGATGTTCGAGACCCCATGGGCAAAATCTATTTCATCTGTTGCTACGGCTTTGGCCTTGCCGACTTCCAGGCAGCCAATGATCTTGGTCGTTTCACTGATCGCTTTTTCCGGACAGATGAACATACAGGCTCCGCAACCATGGCAAAGTTCGGAAAAAACCATTACTTTCTTGCCGATGACGGCCAGCGCATTGAATTCGCAAGCTGCGGCACATTGTCCGCAGTAGGTGCAAAGTTCTTCGTCGATTTTGGGAATCGTCATGGTGACATCACGTTTATCACTGATCTTGGGCTTCAGAAAGAGATGGCCATTGGGTTCTTCAACATCACAGTCAAGGTATTGGGAGGCGGGTGTCACCAGCGCCAGGTTAGTGGCGATGGTGGTTTTCCCGGTTCCCCCTTTACCGCTGGCAATTGCGATAATCATTGTTTGGAGCCCCGGCCGCGACCTCCGCCGCCGCGACCCCGGCCTAAACCTTGTCCACCGCCGCCCCGAGGCTGGCCGCCTTGGCCGCGACCGTAAACAACTTGGTCGTCGGATTGGTTGGCTGCCGGTTCGAGATTGTTGGGATCGACTTTTCTTAATTGATCATTTTGGTTTTTATCATTACCGGCCGGGCGACAGTTTCCCAGCCCACGACCGCTCATAGGACCTTCACTTTGCGGCCCTTTTCCATTTAATCCAGGCATAATTTCCTCCTTCTAATAGTTTAACCGTTAAGTTGCAGAGGATAGCGGCGAACTTTGCTTCGCCCGGCTTCGCGCCGGGGTCACACCCCAAGGGTGCTTCCTCGCTACGCTCACAGCGAAGCCTCGACAACCGGCGGGTTTAGTTTTCAGTGTTTCAACAAAAAATTCTGCCGCCGGTAATCAAGCATTGACCCCAATCCCGACAGTTTGAAAATTTAACCTAATATTTACTTTACCATTAACATTTTTTGTTAAAATTTTTGAATAGCGTACTCTTTAAGCTCTTCCGCCTGCCATTTGGCGATTACCTCGGCAACCGGCAAGTCGGCTGATCCGAGCAGCATCTTGATATTAGCCGCTCCTAAAACCTGAGCCGCTTTGGGGCCGTACTGACCGCTGATTACGACTTCGACGCCGCGATCGAGAAGGGCCTGGGCGGCTCCGGTTCCGGCCCCTGATGCGGCTTTGATACCGGCATTCTCAAACCACTCGTACTCTTTTGTTTCGCTGTTAAAGACGGTGAAATAGGGGCAGCGACCGAAACGCATTTCGAGGCCGGCACCTTCACCGGCTTTGGTGACACTGATAGCAATTTTCATAATTAACACCCTCCATGGCTATGATCGTGATCGTGGCTGCACCCGGCGGCCCCGGAGATTTCGCCATTGAGATAAGCCTTCAGGACATTACCGATTCGACCGCCGACTCCGGTGACCACTTCGATACCGAAATCATTAAACATATCAATTGCTTTCGGCCCCATGCCGCCAGCAATCATGACATTAATACCAATGGAATTGATAAAACGCGGCACTTCACCGGGTTTATGTTGTTTGAAATGTGGATTCTCGACAACCTCGCTGGTCGTGATATTGCCATCATCTTCAACCTGGGCTACGAGATATGACGGACAGCGGCCAAAATGCATACTCATCTCACCATCGAGGCCGAGCATGTCATCGGCCGCTAATGCAATCTTTTTCATTGTTTGTTCCTCCTGATGTTCTTATGTTTGACTAACTTTTGTTTCCGAAAAAAACCCCGCTCAGAGTGATAACAATTCTAAAGCGGCGCTTTCCCGAATTAACCAGTATGGTCTTTTATCTTATTTGTTACGATCTACATACCATCTTCGATGAAGCAGAGGTTTTGTTCACCCTCGGAGACCCAGGCTTGTTCATATTTGTTGCTGAAAACAAACTCACACAACGGTTTGCGGGATGGGGCTTTGCTCTCTTTGGCCGGAACCCCGAGCGGCATCATTGAGACAACTTTAACCGAATCCGGCAGGCTGAGAATTTCACCGGCCGCATCAGCATCAAAAAGTCCGAGGATAACTGAGCCCAAACCCATTTCATGGGCTGCCAGTGAGATATTCTGGGTCGCCAAACCGACGTCATAGAGATACCAGTTGTCACCTTTACTGGTTGCCGCATTACCATTATAAAAACCAGAGGTGCCGAGTTTGCCGCAAGCGACCAAAAGAACCGGAGCACTTAAAACGGCCTTACTGGCCGGGTTGCCTTCGGGCAGGGTCGCGGCCAGTTTTTCTTTGATAGCGGTATCACGGACAATAATGAATTCCCAGCACTGGGTGTTGGCCCATGAAGGAGCATAACGGGCGGCCTGCATGAGTTCTTTGAGCTGCTCGTTGGTGACTTCCTGATCGGTAAATTTTCTAACACTGCGCCGTTGGGCAATACATTCCAGAGTTTTCATCAAGAGACCTCCTGTAGTATAGAAGTTTTTGTCTTTAACTAACAACCTCTGTGCAGTATAAGCCTTTTTTGCGAAAAAAACAACAAATTGAAATTATTTATCTGTAACTGCGGCTACTACCTTAGCTGTGATCTCAGCAAAAGCTGCGGCCGCCGCGGTTTTGGGGAAAGCTGTGACAAAAGGTTTGCCAGCATCACCCTGAACTACTACCTGGGGATCGAGAGGTACTGCTCCTAAAAAGGGAACCTTGAGATCTTCGGCGGCTTTACGGCCGCCGCCCTGTTTAAAGAGGTCAATGGCTTCGCCGCAGTGCGGGCAGTTAAAGCCGCTCATGTTCTCGACAATACCGATAACCGGAACCTCGATCTGCTGACTGAAGACTACCGATTTGCGGGAATCGAGCAGGGCCACATCTTGTGGAGTCGTGACAATAACGCTGCCGTCCATCGGTTTTACCACTTGGGCCACACTCAAAGGTTCATCGCCGGTTCCCGGCGGCAGGTCGATGATCAGGTAATCGAGTTCTCCCCACTGAACATCGGCAACGAACTGGCGGATAACCGTATGTTTAAGCGGGCCTCGCCAGACTACCGGATTGTCGGGGTTTTCGAGCAGGAAAGCCATCGAAACTACGCTCAAGTTCTCCATTGCCGGTTCCGGAATAATTCCGCCTTCACTGGCCTGTAGACGTTTATTTTCAAGGCCCAACATCTTTGGTATGTTGGGGCCATGGATGTCGGCATCAAGTAGTCCGACTTTGTGGCCCTGTTGGGCCAGGCTGACGGCCAGGCTGACGGCAATCGTGCTTTTGCCGACTCCGCCTTTACCGCTCATGACAACCAGGCGGTGTTTGATATTTGAGAGGCGGGCTTGTAAAACCTCTTCTTCTCGTTTCTGTTTATCCTCGGCCGAACAACCTTCGGAACTGCTGCAACTGCCGCAGGTCGCACCATCTGTACACTTTTCGCTCATTATAAATCCTTATAAAGCAAGAGTTAAAAAAAATATGTCAAAAAATATGGACGTTGTTCTAGCTCGCCATATAACCACCGATTTTATGTGGCTTCAGATAAAATAATACTGAAAACCAGCTTGTCAAGGGGCAAAGCCACGCACAAGACCTTTTTTTGAGGAGGTAAAATTGTTTTTCGGTATTTCTGTATTACATTTTATTATTGCGAAAAGTTATACTCTAGAATAGTATGGAAAAAAATTAAATATTGCAGTAACTATTCAGCTAACCCGTAAATTCCGGGGACACAATCCCGATTTCCTTCGGAGAATCAGGTTATGTCCCCGGAATTCACTGAAATCCATCAATATTTGGTGCTTTTCTACTTACGCTGAAAGTTACACATTGCAAAGGTTGAGGCTTCCTTATGCGTATCGCAGTAATTGATGGTCAGGGTGGCGGGATCGGCAGTGCCATTATCCGGCGTTTGAAAGATGAATATGGTGAAAAAGTTGAAATCTGGGCCTTAGGTACCAACGCGATTGCGACGGCGGCGATGATGAAAGCCCGGGCCAATCGTGGGGCCACCGGCGAGAATGCGATTATTCGTTCGGTGCCTCGGGTTGAAATTGTTATCGGCACCATTTCCGTGGTTATGGCTCACGCCATGATGGGCGAATTGACGCCGGCGGTAGCCGAGGCCGTAGCTGCCGGCCCGGCAAGAAAACTTCTAATTCCTTTGACTCAGGAAAATTTAACCGTGGTCGGCGTGCAAAAAGACCACCTGCCGGTCTTGATCGATAACCTGATCCCTTTGATTAACGAGGAGATGGCGACTGATGTGTGAAGCGAATGCCTATATAAAACGAGATGGTCATGAAACCCTGGTTATGGAGGGAGTTTTTGTGCTCAGGCCGGAAGGCGATAAAGTCCTGCTGGAAAATATTTTCGGTGAACAGAAACTGGTAAAAGCGGAAATCGGTCAAATCTCCCTGATGGAACATAAGATTATCCTTAATCCAACTTTCTGACTGTAAATATTCGGCTTTGAAATGCTTCGAACTGCCGGGATTGGGGTCATTGCTGGTAAAAGGTGCGTCAGCACCCCAGCTTTGACCCCATTTATGAGGGCGAAGCAAGATTCACAACTACACTTAGAAACTTAAAACAGTGAAGCCCAATAATACAATTAAACCGGTAAAATCATGCTGTTACAATAAGTCAAAAAGTTATTTTCATACAGTAGTGCCTGACCGGTTGGCGAAGGGTTTGAAGCTATTCGGAAGTCTCTGCTTCCATATCAGCAATTCTTTGCTTGATTGCTTCCAGGGATTGCTGCAGATAAGAGGCTTCATTTTTCAAATTTAAGATTTCTGCGGCCCGGTTTTCCGTCGCGTTGCCGGCAGCGGCCGCCCGGGCTGCGTAATTTATAGTTGCCGCCCTCAATCTTGAGAATTTGTCCGGTTATCAGGGCTTGGGCTGTGATTGAACGGGCACTATTAAGAATTCTTCCGAAAGTATGTCGAGAGACGCCCATCATTTCCGCCGCAGTCTCCTGATCCATGTGTTCAAAATCACTCAGTCTGATGGCTTCGAGTTCTTCCACTGACATGAAAACCTCACCCCTTATGGCTACTCCTTC
>DAOVTG010000082.1 GCA_030633185.1 Deltaproteobacteria bacterium | reverse complement strand
TACCGGCGGCGCTATCAAAGGGCCACACCGGGTCGATCTCTACTGCGGTGACGATAAACCAGTCGAGCTTACCGCAGGAGTCATGTAACAGCCCGGCCGGCTTTTCTTCTTCGTGCCGCGATAATTGCCTATCTTTGCTTACTTACACCCTAAAATCCTGTAATCCTCTTTCAACGGTTTATTTTCACCCTTCACCCTTCACCCTTCACCCTTTATCTTCACCCTTTATCTTCACCCTCGTTCAAGTAGGGGAAAGCCCATCTCTTCTCTTTGTTTGAGATAGTTTGTCGCCGAGAGTTTGGCCAGATTACGCACTCGGCCGATATAGTTGGTTCGTTCGGTAACCGAGATAGCACCTCGGGCATCAAGCAGGTTGAAAACATGTGAGCATTTCAGACAACAGTCATAAAGCGGCAGGACGAAATCCTTTTCAGCCAGGCGCACGCCCTCTTTTTCATACAGGTTAAAGAGGTTAAGCAGCATCTCGACATCAGCCTCTTCGAAGTTGTATTTTGACCACTCGATTTCGCCCTGATGATGAACGTCGCCATAGAGAAACTGGTCGTTCCATTTAAGATCGTAGACGTTATCGACCCCTTGCAGATACATGGCGATACGCTCAATACCATAAGTGATCTCACCTGAGATCGGTTTCAGATCGAAACCACCGACCTGTTGAAAATAGGTGAATTGGGTAATCTCCATGCCATCAAGCCAGACCTCCCACCCCAAGCCCCAGGCTCCTAAAGTTGGTGATTCCCAGTCATCTTCAACAAAGCGGATATCGTGATCTAAGGGATCAATGCCCAATGATTTTAAACTGTCAAGGTAGAGATCCTGGATTTCAAGTGGTGATGGTTTAAGGATGACCTGGTATTGATAGTAGTGCTGCAGGCGGTTGGGATTTTCGCCGTAACGACCGTCACTTGGCCTTCTTGAGGGTTCGACGTAGGCGACATTGTAGGGTTCCGGCCCCAAAGCTCTTAAAAAGGTTGCCGGATTAAAGGTTCCGGCTCCGACTTCAAGGTCGTAAGGTTGTTGGATGATGCAGCCGTGATCGGCCCAGAATTGCTCCAGATTAAGAATAACATCCTGAAAATTCATGCTTGGACTCCGTGATTAGATAAATTGGAAAAAAAGTAGTTGTTTAGGATACATCTTCAAACTATCTCGATGTGGGAACCTTTAGTTCTGTCTCCTTCGAAGAGGGCGAAGCAAAGTTTGCCGCTATCCGCTGTAACTGAACTATTGAATTATGGGAACCTGAGCGGTTGGTTCTGTCCCAAATTTTTAGTTATCGTCATGGTCGGTTCAGGAACGGCAACCGGCAGATCATTTTCGGTGTAACGTTCCATAATTTTCAGGCTCTTGAAATCACAACCGCTGTGCCAGCGCAAGAGGGCGCGGCAGAGCCGGGCGCTTTCACGTTCGACCTGTGGGGTAAAGTTTAGCTTGTTACGAAGTTCATCGTCAAGTCGGTGAGCTTCGTTGAGCATATTAATGGTTCCTCGGCTGACGCTAAAGGCTGCCGGGTGACGAGGCTGGCAGCTTTTACAGACCAAGCCGCCGGTTTGGGGTGAGAAATAAAAAAATCGATCCGTGTCAAGTCCTCTGCCGCAGTCAAGACAGAACGAGAGTTGGGGTTTAAAACCCAGTAAAGTAATAATCTGGAGTTCGAAAAGACGAATCCGGCAGTTAAAATTGCGGTTATGCGGAACGGTTGCAAGAAAAGTAAAAAGGTCATTGAGCAGGTTAAAGAGAGCTTGGTTGGCTTGGCGTTCAGCACAGCAACGGTTGACTATTTCGAGGAAATAGCAGCCGCAGAAATAGCTGCGTAACTCTTCTTGAATGGCGGTGAAGGGTTCCAGTAGTTGACATTCGTCTATTCTGGTCAGGGCCAGAGGATGTTTTATGAAACCATTGAAAGCGACCCGGGAAAAGAGCTCCAGGGAGCCTGGAAAACGGCGGCGACTGCGTTTTGCCCCTTTGCCGATGGTGTTGATCTTGCCACGCCCGGCCGTAAAAAGGGTGATAATAAGATCACTTTCACCATAATCGATCTTATTGATAATAAAGGCGTTATCCTTGACGCGAGGCATTTGTTATTCCTAAAAAACGTATTTTAGAAAAAGAGTAGCAGTACCCATATAGATGAGAATGCCGATAATGTCGTTACTGGTGGTCACGAAAGGGCCGGAGGCGATGGCCGGATCAATTTCGAGTTTATGAAAAAAGGTCGGTGCAAAAGCTCCCATGGTTGCCGCTACCGTCATTGAGGTTGACATAGCGACGGCGACAACGGCTCCAACCATTGGTTCCTGGTGCCACAAAAGGGCAATAATACCGACCATTAAACCACAGACGACACCCATCAAAATACCGATTCGGGCTTCCCGCCAGATGACCTTTGAAATAGTATCCATAGTTACCCGACCGGTAGCCAGTCCGCGGACAATAATGAGTGCCGACTGGGTGCCGACGTTGCCGCCCATACCGGTAATCACCGGAACAAAGGTAACCAAGGCCAGGGTCGTTTGCAGGGTCGCCTTAAAAACCCACATGAAGAAACCGGTGGTGATGCCGCCAAGCAGGGTAATCAGGAGCCAAGGCAGGCGGATACGGGCAATTTTCCAGATATTATCGGCGTAGACAATTTCCATCGAATCGGTACCGGCCATGCGGAAAATATCTTCGGTGGCTTCATCACGGATGACGTCGATAATATCGTCAACCGTAATGATACCCACCAAGATGTCGGATTCATCAACTACCGGAATAGCTAGAATATTGTAGCGTTCAACCTGTTGGGCAACCAGTTCCTGGTCGGTATGAATGTCGACTTTGACGACATTCGTGCTCATAATATCTTTTAATTGGGTGTCCGGTTGGGTGAGAATCAGTTTGCGCAGGGAGACAATACCGGTCAAACGGCCGAGGGGGTCGGTGACATAGATATAGAAGACGGTTTCCGCTTCTTCTCCACGGCGCCGAATGATTTCGATGGCTTCAGTTGCGGTGGTTGCATCTCTGAGTGCAAAAAACTCAGTTGTCATGATGCGTCCGGCACTGTCTTCGGGATAACTCAGAAGGGTTTCGACATCCTGGGATTCAACTGCTCCGAGCTGGTTGAGAATCTGGCGGGCGAATTCATCCGGTAGTTGAGCGATGATTTCGGCTCGGTCATCATCCGACATCTCCTTAAAGATCGCGCCGCTTTGTTCTTCCGGTAAGGTCTGGATCAGCGGTACCGCGATCTCTATGTCGAGTTCGCTTAAAGTCTCAGCCGCTTTAGTGATATCCTTGATCTGCTTGAAAAGGGTCAGGCGCATCTCTGTGTCAAGCTCACGCATGACCAGTGAGATGTCAGCGGGGTAGAACTTCTCTATGACATTCTGGATATTATGCCAGGCTTCCCGTTGGAGAAGCCGTCGGATGGTACCGGCCATCAGGTTTTGTCGGTTGGGAGTTTTATGCATAAGCGACTACTTTATATTCAAAATAACGAAGAGCTGGGGAAAAAAGACATTCTCAGACAGCCTCCTAGCAGATAAACGAGCTTTTGACAAGTAATTGTCCTCCGCATTGCCGGCAAGAAAATAGGGTTTTGGAGATGAGGATCTAAGGTTGATACATTCGTAAAAAGTCACAGGATGGCTAAGTAAAAATTTCGTAGACGCCCCGCAGGAAGTGCCCTTGGGGTGCAAGATGTTGTGGTTCTCCAGGCGCGAGACCATACATGTAGTATGTCGAGTGTCTGGAGAACCATAACAACGCAGGATATCGGAACTTTTTACTTAGCCATCAAGGTTATGTTTTGCCGGTCATCCGGCGGAGCAGTTTATCAAAGTCGATATGGCCGGTGAGTTTTTTCCAGGCTTTAAGTTCGGATGGGGGATTTTGGAGGAAAGGAAGCTCTCCTAAAACGGTGATCGGGTCAAATTCACTAAGCTGGGTCAGGAACGATTCTTCAGCTATGCCGGTTGCAGCCGTCAGGTGGTTGGCGATAATGCCGATTAGATGGATACCTTCCAGACGGAGCCTATCCAGGGTGAGAAGGGTGTGGTTGAGGGCCCCCAATGAGGTTCGACAGACGACTAGAACCGGGAGTTGCAAGTCTTTAATCAGATCAATGACCAAATAGTCAGGGCAAAGCGGAACCAGAAGCCCGCCGGCCCCTTCCACCAGAGTCAGTTCGGAAGTCTTGATACAAGTCTTGATACACTCACTTAACTCGTTCCCCGAAAGTTCGATCCCCTCCCGGCGGGCGGCCAGGAGAGGAGCCAAAGGTTCACGGAACCTGAAAGGGACTATCTCGTTTAATGGTTCGGGTAGAAAACCAGCCCTTTTTACGAGGGCGGCATCAGATTTTGTTTCAAGATAATCGCGACTGCTTATACCGCTCTCCACCGGTTTTATATAGTGGAAATTGAGACGACGTTGATGCAGGGCATAAGCCAGGGTGGCGGCGACCACGGTTTTGCCGACCCCGGTGTCCGTACCGGTAATGAAAAGGCCGTTATTCAAGAGTTGACAATTTCAAGTTCAGGAAAGAAATAGCCGATTTCTTCACGGGCGGTTTCCGGAGCATCGGAGCCATGTACGGCATTTTTTTCGATATCAGAGGCAAAACGTTTGCGCAGGGTGCCTTCAGCGGCTTCGGCCGGGTTGGTGGTACCCATTAACTCGCGGTTTTTGCTGATCGCATTTTCGCCGCTCAAGACCATGACAACGGCCGGGCCTGAAGACATGAAATCGGTCAGGCTGTCAAAGAAGGGGCGCTCTTTATGGACGGCATAAAAGCCTTGAGCTTCACGTTTACTCATGTGAATCATTTTCAAGGCGGCGATTTTCAGGTCACTGCCAGTAAAACAGTCAATGATCTGGCCAATTACCCCTTTCGCAACAGCGTCAGGCTTGATAATGGATAAAGTTTTTTCAGTCATACTGTACATCCTCTTGATTCTCTGTTAAAGTTAATGGTATCGTAAAAACCGGGGCTGATTTACGTGATCATTTATAGTTTGTCAATCTTTTTTGTTTATTGATGAGTGATGTTCAAGTTTTCTCTGGAAGCAGTTTTGAAACATCGACGGGTTCGTGAAGAGAACACTGCATGTGCGTTGTCTGAAGTTACCGCGCGCCTGCAACAGGTGCGTGAAAATCTTAAGCGTCTGCAAACTTTGCGCAAAGCGGAGTTTATCGACAGTCAAGCAGCCCTGGAGAGAGGGGTGCCGGTCGCTGAAATGGAACTTTCTCGTTTTCGTGAGGTCAAACTGATGCATGCGGTTGACACCGCCGGGCGTCTTGTCGAAGATACCGCTAAAGAGAGATCGGTAAAAGAAGGTGAACTCCTCGCTTGTGTCAAGGATCGCCGCCTGCTGGAGCGGGTTCGGGAAAAACATTTTCAGGACTATAAGCACGAACAGGATAAACTCGAACGTCTTGAGCTTGATGAAATTGCAATTATACGCGCCGCCCGTCTGAAAAAATAACCCCTCTCCATTACTAGGAGGCTGTCCGAGAACGTCTTTTTTCCCCAGCCCGGCGTTATTTTTTGAAAATAATGCTCGGAATACTAGGTGTATGCCTGTGCTTATTGTCAAAAAATGCCTTGATCTGAGAAAAAAATCCTATTCTCGGACAGCCTCCTAGGCAATCTTTTCCTTTACTATATCTTTTTTTCATTTGAAGGCCTCCCTTTGCCCTCTCTCATTTTCTGATAAAGTTAATGTTTGTCTTTATCTTGAAATAATAGTCTTTTCATTTTAATAGGTTACAATTCCTTATAAGGTTTTTCAGTTGCTTGCTGGGATCCTTTTCAAGGTTTGGTATCATAGTTGCATCTCAGCTTCATGTTGGTTCAGATCCGGAATATTTTTTCCGGTTGTACAAATATTGATGAACTCATAAAAAGTCGTGGTCAGTTTGTGATGAATAAAAAAATATCGTTGCTACTTGCAATTGTCGTTGTGTCAATCGCGATATCGTTGCCTCTTTGGGCTCAAGAGTCCGGTCGACAAGAAAAACTGCTCGATATGGCGGTCCTCCTGAAAAATAAAGAGGCAACTATTAAGAGTCGCGAGGCAGCGTTAGATGAGAAAGAGATGCGCATCAATATGCTGCAAGATGAACTCCGAAATCAAGAGCGAGAGATGCAGAAGGTTAGAGTCACGGTTGAAAAGCTGATGACTGAGTTTAAGGCTTTGAAAGAAGAGGATCTAAGCCGGTTGGTTGAAGTCTACAGTGCCATGAAACCGAATGCCGCCGCCCCCCTGTTAGGTGAGCTGGAGTTAAAGTATGCGGTTGAGGTGATTTTGCGAATGCAGCCTAAAAAATCTGCAAAGTTACTCAGTGCTGTCGAAGCTGAACGGGCGGTCGCAATTTCGCGGGCAATTACGCAGATTAAACCTGTAGAATAAAGTTCCAATTATAAGGTGCAATTGTGGAAAATATTGATTTAGCATTATATACTGTAAAGAGTTCCGGGGAGATCCGGGATCAAAGTGAACCATCCCGTTCCGAGACAAAAACCGAAGGGGGCTTTGCCGGGATTCTCGAAAGCCAGGAAGAGAGAGCTGAGCTTAATTCGGAAAATAATTCGATTGCACAGCCTCAAGCAGAGGAGAAACAGACGGCTGAGGTCGACCCTGAAAAGAGGAGCGAGCATAGCGAACAGAGTCGAGTAACGGCCAAAGAGACCGAAGATGGAGATAATGATGTCGAAATAGAAGAAGAGATCGTACTTCAGGTAGTACCATCTCAAGAGGTGCCATCTGAAGAGATATCGATTGCCGGAACATTTTTTAACGAAGGACTTCTTCAAATTGCCGAAAACGAAGGCAGCGATGTCGAGAGTTCTAAACCCGGGATCGAATTTTCCGATTTGTTGGGAAATCGGGATAATCTACTCCAGCAAAATGCAGTTTTCGATCAAGTTTCGGACAAACCTGAAATAGGACAATCAGCTTCAGGAAAAACCGTGGAGTTGAAAAATGATTTGTTGGCGGGAATTCCAGAGAATAAAGTTGCGGCACAAGTTTCGTTTACCGCAGATGAGGTTGTCGGAATGAGTCCCGAGGTTGTTCCGGAAAATTACGTGGCCGGGGAAAATGCAGAAGAAAATTCTCTGTTTGTCGCGCTTGAAAGTGACGCTGGAACCGGTGGGCAAAGCGAAAATAAAATTAAACCTTCCGATGATCCGGGCATCGTAGCTGATTTGATTCAAAAGGGTGGCCCTTCATCTGATTCAGGCGACAAACCGAGTCTTATCTCCGCTGCGGAAATTACAGTGCCCGGGCTGGAATTGAGAGGAGATTTGGACTCTGTGAAAGCCGTTAATCTCACGGAAAATTTCAGTCCGGTGGAGAGAGAGCAGATATCCAAAGAAGTTACTAAAGAGCCGGTTGTTGTTGCAGCTAATCCTGTAGATTTGAAAGTAGGTGGGAGCGATCAACAACTAAACAGTGGTCTTAAATCTTTATTTGAACCTTCATCTTCTAAAGCAACAGTTTCTCCAGACGGCAGCGTTGCCATCGAGATCCCTGAGGATGTCAAAATCAATATCAACAACGAGTCGGCAGCAGCCGTTGTCCGGCCGGAAAACAAGACTGTTCGGGTCGGTCGGCGGCTTCGTAATCCGTCGTTATCAGGCGGCGAAACGGGAACTGTACACCTTCAGGGGCGAGCTCGTGAAAACCAATCGATATTTGCTCAGGGCGAATCAGGCCTGATAAAGTATTCTGATCCCGAGATCAATTCTGGTAATGGCGAAAAGTTTACTTTTTCAGAAACAGGTGAGAAGATTTTTGACGAGCATTTCAGTCTGTCGGCGGCGGTTCAAACTTCCGTAAAGGAAAAGCCTGAATTACTCTCTTTCGATCATGCCGCTTCCAAAACTCATGAGATGATGATTAACATCCCTGAAACCGGCAAAGAAAGTATGGTTAAAACCAGTTCACTTATCTCGGCCAAGCCGTTGCCGGTCAGCGATGAGAATCTCATGGAGCAGATACAAACCGGTTTAACCCGTCAGGCCAAAGGCCGACAGACGGTTACCATCAAACTCTGGCCTGAAAGTCTGGGGAAAATTGACGTTAAACTGGTGTTGCGGGATCAGCAACTGTCGGCCACGTTTATGGTGGAGCAGTCCGACGTAAAAGATGCGATGTTGCGTAAACTTGACAGCTTGCGTGATAGTTTGAGTATGCGCGGAATCGACGTGAAAGAGATTGATATTAAAGTAGCCCCAACAAAATCTGGGGATGGACCTTCAGTTACGGTTGGCGATCAGCATCAGGAAAGTGCTGATGCCTGGCGGCAATATCATAAAGATGGTTCTTCTCAATCCGGTTTCGATATGACCATGTCAGACGGGAGTGAGGGGGATAGTGAAGACTCTGTTTTGTTGCCTGAAAACCTGTCTGAAAATTTCATTTCGCCAATTGATAGTGGCGGCATACATATTATGGCCTAGGAGTCTGTTCGAGAAATTATAATTACAGAGTAAAAATTTATATTTGAGGTGATAGTTATGACAATGTTTAATCCCACCGTTGGTATCGTCGAAGGTGCCAGTTACAGCGATCCTTTTGCTGTTCCCGTGAAAAGTAATGATGACGATATCGGCAAAGACGCTTTTTTACTTCTTTTGGTCGAGCAGCTTAAAAATCAGGATCCGCTGGAACCTATGAGCGGGACTGACTTTACGGCCCAGCTGGCGCAGTTCAGTTCTTTGGAACAGCAAACTACGACGAATGATAATCTTATGCTTTTACAGGATTATTCGGCTACTTTGAATCGTTTGAGTGCGCTTGATATGATCGGTAAAGCGGTCGAGTTTGATGGTAGTGGCGCCGGTTCAGCAACGATCAATGGTGATGGACAGCCTGTTCCATTAAATTTCGAATTAGCTGATAACGCGCAAGAAGTAGTGATTGACATCTATAATGATGCAGGAGGCCGGGTTGCGACCCTGGAACTTGGTTATCACGATCTGGGCCCGCAAAGTTTCAATTGGAATGGTAAGGATGCCGATGGCAATGCACTGGCGGAAGGCCACTACACCTTTGAGATGACTGCCCGGGACGAACTGGGGCAGCTGGTGACCTCGTCGGTCAATGGTGGGGGTGAAGTGCATGGCGTTGAGACCGATCCTGCAAATGGAAATACGGTGCTGGTGCTGGTTGATGGCACTCGGGTTGGAATTGATCAAGTTGTAAGTGTTAGGGCGGTTAGCTGAAAATAACGTTATAAAAAAATAGTAATTTTAAAATTAAATTAATTCAATTTAATCTAAAAGAAGGAGACGGTTATGGCTCTTACATCCCTTTATGCCGGAATCAGCGGCTTAAATGTCAATAGTGATGCAATTTCCCTGATTGGTAATAATATTGCCAACAGTAACACGATCGGATTTAAATCGGGACGAATCCAGTTCAAAGATATTGTCAGCAGCAGCCTCGGCGG
>DAOVTG010000249.1 GCA_030633185.1 Deltaproteobacteria bacterium | reverse complement strand
TTCGGTCGACTATCTGCGCGGCCTGGGTTACAAACGGATCACTTTAAAAACCGGCTCCTACGGCATGGAAGCCCTGGCCATGGCCATCAAGTTTGCGACCGAAGCCAAACTTGACTTGCTGACTATCGACGGTTCCGGCGGTGGCACCGGCATGAGCCCCTGGAACATGATGGAAACCTGGGGCGTACCTTCAATTCATTTACATTCAAAAACCTATGAATATGCCAGCATTCTGGCCAATCAGGGTTCTAAGGTTGTCGACCTCTGCTTAGGCGGCGGCCTGGCCCGTGAAGACCATATCTTCAAAGCCCTCTCTATAGGTGCCCCATTCACTAAACTTGCCCTGATGGGTCGGGCCGTGATGATCCCTGGCTACCTCGGTGCTAACATTGAAGGAGTTGTTAAACCGGAAGAGCGCCAGCGTTTAAGCGGAAACTGGGATACTCTGCCACAAAGCGTCGCCCAGTACGGACGTTCGGCTGATGAAATCTTTGCTGGCTACTACGATGTTGAGAAGAAAGTTGGCGCTGATGAAATGAAGAATATCCCCTACGGCGCTATCGCCATGTTTACCATGGCCGACAAACTCGCTGCTGGCCTCCAGCAGCTGCTTGCCGGAGCCCGTAAATTTAATATCAACGAGCTCACGCGGGATGAACTCTTTTCCGGCAACCGGGAAACCGAAACCGTAACCGGTATCCCCTTCCTGACCGACGTCCTCGACGACTCCGCCAAACGGATTTTGAAGGGATAAAAAGTCAAAAAACTCTTTTCATTTTAGAGTTGATAGGTTAATAAAAAAGGCTGGGTGTGAACCATTTGGGTTCGCACCCAGCCTTTTTTTGTCATCAAAATTGCGGATTCTTTTCACCCCTTTTTTTTGCGGCTTGACATCGCATCAAAGTTAAAGGTATGGACGAACAAACTGACAACATAAATATTCGGCTTCATTTTCTATCTGTTGGGATTGGGGTCATTTCTTGACGAAGGCGTATTGAAATATTCGCTTTTGTCAAAGGTAATCCAATAGCCTTTGTCAAGATATGACCCCCAGCGAAGCATAGTTCGCTGATTTTCAATGTAACTTAAACATCAATTACAGCTAGCTAAACATTTACCTAGCCACTACCCCCTAAACATGCGCTCATTTTTTAAATTCATCTCAGCCATCTTTCGCTTCCTCTGGCGTATTTTAAGCTTCAGCCGGGTGGTTGTCGCCAACTTAGTTTTCATCCTGCTGATTGTCATCCTTGCCGCCAGCTGGATGGGGCAAGAAGTCAAGGTTCTGCCATCCCGAGCCGCCCTCCTCCTTAAACCGACCGGAACCATTACCGAAGCGGCACCCCTGACCGATCCTTGGCGCAAAATCCTGCGCCAAGAGCTTGAAGAACTCCAGGAAAGCCCGCTCCAGGATATTATTGATGTCATCGAAGCTGCGGCCTATGACCCGCGTATCCCTTTACTGATTCTTGACTCAAGCCGGATAGAGCGAATCAGCTTAAGCCAGATCATGACTATCGGCAAGGCTCTGCAACAATTTCGAGCCCGAGGGAAAAAGGTGGTTGCGACAGGAGACCATTTTCCTCAAAGCCACTACCTCTTGGCCAGCTATGCCAACGAAATCATTCTCAATCCAATTGGCGGAGTCGAGCTTAAAGGTTTCGCCAGGCACCGTCTCTATGGCCGCCAGGCTCTGAAAAAACTAAAAATCAACTTCCATCTTTTTCGCGCCGGTGACTACAAATCAGCTTTAGAACCATTCATCCGTGACAATATGTCGACAGCGGCGCGCGAGGCCAACCAGAGCTGGCTAAATGATCTCTGGCAAACGGCCAAGGCCCGGATTCTTGCCGGACGCCCAAAGTTAACCGCAAAAAAACTTAACGATTACATTAACAACTACGACCATAATCTGGCCGCACATAAAGGCAATGCCGCCAACACGGCCTTGGCCGCCGGCTTGGTTGACCGATTGCTGTCACGTCCACAATGGCGCCGCTATCTCGCAAGTCGAATTGGCTATGACGAAGAGGATGTTGAGGATTTTAAAAAGATTGACTGGAATGACTATGGCCAGCAGATTAAAAAATCTTATTTAAAGGCCAGAACCTTTGAAAAAATCGCCCTGATTATAGCCCGCGGGAACATTCTGCCGGGCCGCCAGCCGGACTACCGGATTGGGGCTGAAGATTTAAGCCTGCTACTCCGCAAAGCCCGGATTGACCCCGGCATCAAAGCGGTGGTTCTGCGTATCGACAGCGGCGGCGGCAGCATGACGGCCTCGGAAATTATCCGCCAGGAAATATTACAACTCAAGGAGAGCGGCAAACCGGTAATTGTCTCAATGGGCAGACTAGCCGCTTCCGGAGCTTACTGGATCTCGGCCGATGCCGATGAGATCTGGGCCGAACCCACCACTCTGACCGGCTCCATCGGCGTCTTCGGAGCCTGGCCGACCTTCGAAAAGAGTCTTGATGCAATCGGCATTCACAGTGACGGTATCGGCACCACTCCCTGGGCTGGCAGCCGGAACCCCTCCCGGCCCCTGCTTCCGGCTCAAGCCCGCGCCCTGCAACTGGGCGTCGATCAAGGCTATCAACGTTTTCTTGAAATTGTTGCCGGAGGCCGCCGCTTAAGTACGGCCGAGATTAAACAAGTGGCCGCTGGCCGAGTCTGGAGCGGTCGCCAGGCCAAAGAGCTGGGCTTGATTGATCATCTCGGCGATCTAGCCGATGCCGTAACTGCGGCCGCCGGCCGAGTCGGCCTCGAGGTCGCCGACACCTTCTACCTGCAAAATGAAAAAAGTGCCGCAGACCTCATCGGCGAACTTCTGAGCAGTAAAAATCATACACTTATTTCGTTATTACCAAAGAGCTACCGCATCCTTGCCGACAATCTGCATATTCCAAAAACGGGTTTACTTCAGCTCGAAGACCCCCAGAATATCTACGCCCACAGCCTGCTTGATGATTTAATCTATTAGCGTTCTATTGCTTCATAAATATATCACCTTCCCTGCCATACCTGACAAAAATGTATCGCACTCGCAACTGAAATAAATTTGACATAACTTAAGGAGAGGTCTCTTTTCATGAATAAAACTTACACATTTCTAAAATTATTTTTGGCCTTAGCAACTCTTTTTTTATTTGTCGGTATTGCCGGTGCGGCCGAGTTAGATCATGTTGTAGACGTCCAAAAATACAATCGTGCAATCCATATAATGGCCATGCTGTTAGCTGGTTTTGGTTTTTTAATGGTCTTTGTTAAAAAGTATGGCCGGTCTGCCGTAACCGCAACCTATCTTTTGGTAAGTGTTGCGATTCCTCTCTATATATTGAAGGATAGTTTAGGCATTTTGGGAGGTTCAGGCTCAGAGATTGACAGCCTCATCCTGGCAGAGTTTGCTGCCGCCAGCCTGCTTATCTGCGCGGGGGCACCTCTCGGCAGACTAAAAATGAACCAGTACATTTTTCTCGGCCTTCTATTTATACCTTGCTATGCATTTAACGAATGGATTCTTCTTGGTAACGGTTTTGGGCTAATACCATCAGGGGCATTTGTTGACACCGGAGGGTCGATTGTTATCCATGCTTTCGGTGCCCTTT
>DAOVTG010000009.1 GCA_030633185.1 Deltaproteobacteria bacterium | reverse complement strand
GATGCGGTTACTTTTGCCGGAGCGCAAAGCCAGGCCGTGCGTTTGATGCCGGCCTTTGATCTCTTTGTTTTGACCTCTGTCGCCGAGGGTTTTCCTCGAGTTTTACTGGAGGCGATGGTTTGCCGGTTGCCGATTGTGGCCACTAATAGTGGCGGTGTCCGTGAGATTTTTGCTGACGATGTTAAACTCTGCCGGGCTGGTGCCGTAGAGGAGATCAGCGCCGCTATGGAGCAGTGTTTGAAACTTGATGGGGCGGCTCGTCAAAATTTGGGAGAGATTGGTTATCGTCGAGTGCTTGAGAATTTTTCCAGCGAGGTTTTTCGCCGGCGTTTATTATCGTTTGTCGGGCAAAACGGCCTTTTAAGAGAGACTGTTCGATGAAACTCGCTTTTACCATGTTTAAATATTTTCCTTACGGAGGTCTGCAGCGCGATTGCCTGCGGATTGCTGATCTGTGTCGTCAGGCGGGAGCCGAAGTTGATATCTATGCGGCCAGGCTTCAGGGTGAAGCTCCGGTTGGGGTTAATTTTACGCATTTACCGGGTTCGGGTTTCAGCCATCATCGGCAATATTTATCCTTTGTGGGGCGTTTCCATAATCTAAGTAAAGGTTATCGGGCCGTAGTTGGTTTTAATAAAATGCCCGGTCTTGATCTCTATTTTGCCGCCGACCCCTGTTATGTAGCTGCGGTTGAGCGGAAAAGTCGGGCTTACCGTCTGACTTCTCGTTATCGTACCCTGGCTGCATTTGAGCGGGCCGTCTTTGAACCTGCGGCAAACACCGTGATTCTCTCGATATCAGAGGTGCAAAAGCGGCTTTTTCAAACTATCTACAAAACTCCGGTTGAATGTTTTCATGATCTGCCGCCCGGGGTCCCGGCCGACCGCCTCCTGTCGTCTGACAGCCCCGCTTTGGGTCGCTCTCTGCGTGATGAGTTGGGGATTGGTCAAGATGAGTTGGTGGTCTTGATGGTTGGCAGCGGTTTCAAACGAAAAGGTGTTGATCGTGCCCTTAATGCCTTGCGGGCGCTGCCGGATGAGCTTGGCCGAAAGAGTCGTCTGCTGGTTGTCGGTGATGACAATCTTGAATACTACCAAAAAATTGCTCGGTCTCAGGGGCTTGCCGAAAGAGTTATCTTTACCGGAGGTCGTACTGATGTGCCTCGTTTTTTGGCTGCCGCCGACATCTTTCTTCATCCCGCTTATCAGGAGAATACCGGTGGGGTTCTGATTGAGGCTTTAGCTGCGGGTTTGCCGGTTTTGGTGACGGCGGTATGCGGCTACAGCGTCCATATTGAAAGAGCCCGGGCCGGGAAACTGGTCGCTTCACCTTTTGTTCAGCCGCAACTTGACCGGATGCTCTTTGAGATGCTCGATTCAGCTTCACAACGTCTCGTTTGGAGCGCCAATGCCAAAGAGTATGTTGCAAAAACCGATCTCTTCAGTCTGGCTGAACGGGCCGCCGAGATTATTATGAAGGTTGCCGGAAATAAGAACTTTAATGAACTCGTAAAAAAATCACAGGATGGCTAAGTAAAAATTTCGATAGACGCCCCGCAGGAAGTGCCCTTGGGGTGCAAGATGTTGTGGTTCTCCAGGCGCGAGACCATACATGTAGTATGTCGAGTGTCTGGAGAACCATAACAACGCAGGATATCGGAACTTTTTTCTTAGCCATCAATTTTTAATTTATTCCTTGGAGGTGACTGTATCGTTACCAACAGTCGTTGGGGAAAACTGATTGAAATGCGTCGCGCCGCAGTTGCTGAGACCCCCTATTTTTTTGTCTATGGCAGCCTGTTGGAACGCTATAAAAATTTCAACCGTTTTCTCCGTAAAAAAGTAAAAACTATTCAACCGGCCTATTGTCAGGGTTTTCTTTACCATCTGCCGATCGGTTTTCCCGGTTTAATTACCGTTGATGGCTGCCAGGATCTGGTGGTCGGTGAGTTAATGAGTTTCGGTAATCCGGTCAAGATCATGCGGGCTCTTGACCAGCTTGAGGGCTACTATCCTGGCGATAGTCGTAAAAGTATCTATAATCGCGAAAAACTGCCGGTTATTGTTGAGATTGATGCCGAGAAAAAGGAGTTTGAAGAGCGCGCGGCATGGGTTTATACCTACCCCTTAGATCATCTGACTCCAGAGCACCAGAAAGAGTACTTTATATCCTGTGGCAATTGGAAACTACTTTGTGAACAGCCGGTTTTGAGGGAGTCGGGCAGGATCAGAAGCGTATTCAATAAATTAAGGCGGATCCCGGATCCAAAACATATTCATATCGAACCGGTAATGTGTATGAATGAAGAGATGCATGCGCACTGGTCCACCTCGACCGCCTGTGCCCGGTTTTGTAAGAATCCTGAGTGGTGCCGGGCAAATCGCCGCAAGATGCGGGGAAATTTTATTTGATCTGGAAGGAGACATCACGGTTGTGAAGATCCTTTTTCTTACCGCCGGGTTCAAGACCCCCAGTGTCCGTTTTCGAGTTTTGCAGAATTTAAAGGTATGGCACGAATTGGGGGTAGAGGCTGAAGTTGTCAAGCTTCCCCGTCGTAACCGCGAGAGACTCGGACTTTTGGCCCGGCTGCCGATTTATGATATTGTCTTTCTTCAGAAAAGGCTTATGCATAGTCACTCTTTTCGAGTGTTGCGATGGCGGGCACGCCTTTTGGTCTACGACTTTGATGACGCTGTGATGTTTGATGACAGCAATGCCGCAGCGCTTATTTCGCCACGTAAATCGAAGCGTTTTGCCACAACTATCAGTGGTTGTGACGCAGTTTGTGCTGGCAATGATTATCTTGCGGGCCAAGCTTTAGAAGCCGGTGCTCGACAGGTTACGGTGGTGCCAACCGGAATTGACATTGAACGCTATCAGCCAGCTCTGTCTGCAGATGCAGTGAATGATAAAGTACAACCTTTACGCCTTGGCTGGATCGGATCACAACCCAACCTCATCTACCTCAAGGCACTGGCTGTCCCTATAAACCGTCTCTATGAACAGCGTCAGGATTTTAAGTTAACAATTATCTGTGACTCTTTTTGTGACGATTTTCATTGTCCGGTAGAGTGTGTCTCCTGGTCTGAAGATATTGAAGTAAAGGCTTTACAGGGGCTTGATATTGGTCTTATGCCGCTGGCGGAAGACCCCTGGACCAAGGGTAAATGTGCTTTAAAACTGTTGCAATATATGGCCTGTGGTCTGCCCTCCGTCGCAACTGAGACAGCGGTAACAAAAAAGATTATTCGAGAAGGTGAAAATGGCCTTCTGGCTGCAAATGTTGAGGAGATGGTAGTGAAAATTGCCTGGCTGATGGATCATCAGCGACAGATGCTATCTATTGGAGTAAAAGCCCGTCAGTCGGTAATCGGTACTTACGATACTCGAACTGTAGCAGGGATCTATGCTGATCTTTTTCGTGACCTTATCGGATCATCTCGCTCTTGAATCGCGGTGATCCCGTCTCTCAAATAAAATAGGGAAGCAGATTTGTTGTTAAAGCTGGAACGGGGCTATAAAAGATAGATGATTGACAGTAAAAAAACATTCACTGAGACGATGGCTTTCCGCCGTACAGATTGGTTGGCGCTGGCTGTCTTATTACTGCTTGCGTTTTTCTGGCGTTCTATTTCCCTGGCCAATTCTCAACTCATCAATAACGACGGTCTTGTCTATCTGCTGCAGGCCAAGGCGCTGTATTTCCGGCAGTCGGAGATGTATCTTAAGGTTTATCCCTTTCCCACCAATTTATCCTTCATGATCGCCGGGCTTTATCATTGGCTGGGGGACTGGATTTTAGCTGGCCGTTTAATTTCATTGTTTTTTGGTGGGTTGACGGTTTTGCCGCTCTACGGCCTCGCTCGTCAATTTTGGCAGCTACCAACCGCCTTCATCATTGTCCTGACCTATTCCGTTTCTCCCACTTTTGTCGAGTTCTCCCGGGATATTCTCCGTGGGCCGCCATTCTGGTTTTTTTATACCTTGGGGATGCTGCTTTTTTGCCGCTATCTTGAAAAATATGACGGGCGTTTGCTGTTAGCCGTCATTTTGGCCTTTTTACTGGCGGCATGGAGTCGTATCGAAGGTCTATTACCTCTGTTAATGGTTGGCTTATGGTTGCTTATTGATCGGCGCGCAAGGAGCTGGTCGCACCTTGCGATATATTGTTTAACCTTGTTGCTGCCGATGTTGACTTCAGCTTATTTGATGCAATTTTATCCCATTTGTAACTCAATTTTTAAACCTTTTTTTGTGAGTGTCGGGGAGCGTCTGACACTTTTGGCGCATTGTCATTTGAACATTAGACAGGCGTTACGTGATCTGGCTCAGAGTCCTCCATTTGGTGTCGCACCCTATTTCTTTGACGAAACCAGACACCTTTTATGGTTTTTGGCTCTGGGAGTTATTGGGCGCTGTGTTGTGCGGGCCTTTTCCTGGCCCCTGCTTCTACTCTGTTTTGTTGGACTTTGGCGAAGGAATAAAACGGTTGTCGGTAACGACGCACAACTCCGGGGACGCCTCTTTCTTGTTCTCATGCTAATCGGAGCTTTTCTCCTCTTTTACGGGCATGTGGTACTTAGTTGGGCCAGCAGTGAAAGATTTACCGCAATAATTTACTTTCCATTCCTAATTTTTCTTGGCTTCGGGATAGAAAAAATTGTTACCCTGCTGCAGCAAAAAATGCGTTGGCAAACCCGACACTCTTTTATTGGGTTGGGTTTACTTTGGATGGCGCTGGCTTTTCCGCAGTTTTTTGATCATGGTCGTCGAGATTACAAAATTCCTTTTAAAAATTTCGGTCAGCAGTTGGCTGCAAAACATACGTCGGAATCCGGAGTGCGTATCTTGTCTACCACCAAAGCCGCGCTTTACACTTATCTGTATGCGAACTTGTCACAGACTCAGGTAAGGCCGCTCGGAGAGCAGTGTCGGATTATCGGAAGTTGTGACATTGATGAAAATCTCTTACGAAAAGGGGGATTTGACTATTTGATTGTGCTTGACGACGATGGTAGCCGTACGCGTCTTGCTCAAGTTTTGGCGTCGGGCCAGGTTCCACAACTGAGGCTGGTGGCGGAAATGACGATTCCTAAATATGGACGGGTCTATTTTTATGAACTCCCCTAAAACCGTCCTTTTGGAAAAGTGGCAGTCCTGATGTTAGCCGAGTTGTTACCTTTTTCAGTGGAGTAGTTGTTGACGTGCCAAAAGGATTTGGGAAAGTTCTTCGGCAAAATCAGCCAGAAAACAGGATGGGTAGACCCCTTCTATTTTTAAACCACGGACAACATTGTTGATAAAATCATCTACTGATGAGGTTGGTAGAGGGCAAGGTTTTTCGGCCCATGACTGCATGTCGGGCAGTTGATCAAGGCAGTTGCTTCCTAAGTGATAAACATACTGGAAGCCCTTAAGAGCTAAAATTACCGGTCGGTAGTCGTAGTTTCGAGTCCCTTTCTTCCAGAGGCGTAAAAAGGCGTATTCGATCACATCTTTTTTGGTTTCCGTAAATAGGGAGAGGTGGCGTCGGAGTTTGATAACCCTGTGAAATTCCTTGTCGGCGAAGCGTTTTTCCTTTAGTTGACCATCCTCGTTGTAGCCCAAGTCCCCACCCAGTAAGAGCAGGCACAAAAAATCATCCAGTTTGGGCTCAATCTCTCCGCTACCTCTCTTTTCAATGTTGATATGCAGGCTGTGAGGTCTGATCTCATTGATAAAATCCAGGCTTTCGCAGATCATCTGATTGGCGATTTCAGGGTCGGTAGTCAGGGGCAGGGTGTAGGTACGGGGATAGTCGACCCGAATCATTGAATATTCAAAAAATCCCCCGTAACGAGAGAGCGAGAGCAACCTGCGACCGTGTTCATGGGTGTCAACATAGCCGCCGAGTCGCCAGGTGATGTCCTCAAACAGGAAACTGTCATAATATTCCATGTTGCGGAAAGGATCCTGTCTGATAAGGTCGGGCGGGTTATTTTTGTTGGTTGCCAGCCGTCCGAGATTGCTGAATTCCATCTCTATACCGATGGGAGTTATACCCGGCATGGCCAAGGTTTTAAAGCCCTCAATCTCGTCTGACAGCTCATCCCGGTTATAGAGTTTTTTGGCGATTACGAAAGCGAGCAGGCAGTAAATGAAGAGATGGCGAATCGATTTCGAAACTACTTGGTCAATTGATGAGTTGATAGCGTTTTCCCAAGATTGGCGATGGCGGTTCATCCAGCGCATGACAACCAGGTTGGCGGGTGTTTCCCAGTAGCAGGCAGGTGAGGGCGGGGGTAGCGGAAGTTCTTGTTTGCGGCTTGCGAGCTGAACCAGAAAACCAAAAAGATAGTGGCGGAAAATAAATTTGAGGTGGGTTTTAACAAGAGCTTCCTGGTGCCACCAGACCAGGCGGTTTATAGTTAGTTTTCTATGGAAGAAGTTGCCAGCCGGCAGTTGATCACTTTTGAAACTGGGCCCCGACGGCGATTTTTTCAGGAGATGAAAACGCCGCAGATAGCTGACTCCGACAAACTCCCGCTGGATCATCATGCGGCTGACCGGAGAGAGGCTGTCGTAGAGAGCCCGGTAGGGGGTCGCGCGATACTCTTTTGGAAAAAACAGGGCCATTTAAGTTCCCTTTACAGTTTACACCTGTCGTCGCGCCTGATCAACGATCTTCTGGTACTCCGGTTCGGTAAATCCCAGTCTTTGTAAGGTTTCGTCCAGCGGGATGCCGTTTAAGTCAAAACCTTTCTCAGCGTAGACCGCATCGGTTAGGATCTCGTACTGCTGTCGGCGATGATTTTGCAGCTCTTTAAGAAGTTCCGCATCACCTTGTCCGTTTATTTCAAGATTGGTTTTCTCTTTAAGATAGCTTATATAGTATTTTCGGCGTGAACTAAACTCGTCGATAAAAACCGGGGCCATGGCCCGTAGCGGGATCCGGTCGTGAGTCCGGGTACCGTAGCCTTGCCGCAGGTTGATGAGTTTGTGCAGGAGGTAGCAGCGTTCGGATTCGGTCAAAAGATCATCTAGGTTTTTTTTGGTTCCCAAGGTTGAGTTGACGAGTTCGAGATAGCAGTCGATCGTGGGCAGATTCTTGGCCGGATCAGCCGTCTTGGCGGCTTTCGGATGGCGCACATCAATCCACGGCAGTTTGCAGAGTCCGGCAATATTAAACCAGGTGCGAAAAAGAGGAAACCATCTCAAGGCGGCCGCTTTCTGGGCAAAGCTCGGCATTTCATTTTTGATCTGATCTAAGGCGATAAGCCACGATTCATCGTGTTGTGGACCCTTCAATGCAAAGCCGTAACCGCCCTGTTGAGCCAGAGACTCTTTGGTGATATACATTGAGAACTCTAAGCCTTTGCACTCCATGCCGAAAAGTTCCAGTTCTTCCATGATCTTCTTTCTGTCGTTGCCGTTACGTCCGGCTGCCCGCTCGCTGATCCAGCTTTTCATGTGTCTGATGCCGCGGCCGATTTCACCGGTAAAACCCTCTGCACCCGTGGCCATTTTGTGGAGCAGGGCAAAGAGGGTCTCCTTGTCATCCCATTTTAATTCAATTCCGTCGGTATCATCTTTGGTTAGATGGCCCTCTTGATAGGCTTCGATGAGAAAGGCGATAACCACGCCGGTACTGATTGTATCCATGGCGTACTCATCGCAATACCAGGCATACTCCATGATTGCCGGGATTTCGAAGATACCTAAATTGGTAATCGCGGCCGCCGTTTCATATTCGGGGCCGTCGACCGGCACGGTACGCCCGGCGAAAGGGCCGGTGGTCAGGGTGTGAGCCTCACAGCCTTTGGTGCAGGCGAGGGTGCAGCCAGCAAAACAGCCGTCCGGGTGTTTCTGGTCAAAAACCTTCTCCTCAAAAATTTTACCGGAAACCATCTCCTGACGGTCATCCCGACCGAATTTATAGTTGTTGACCGGCAGAATGTCATGGTCGTTCATTAAATCGAGCAGGCTGGTGGTGCCCTGCCGGGCGAGGCGCAGTTCGTTGGGATCGACATCTCGGATAACCTTGCGCAAATTCGTGCCCGCAGTGCGCAGCCGCTTTTTGTCGACCGGTTGGTTGGTGTTGCCTCCACGAAGATTACTTTTTACGACAATTCCCCATAAGCCTTTGTCCCGCATAATGGTTCCCATACCGCCCCGGCCAGCCTGTTTAGCTCGGCAGCGTTGGCGACGGGGATCGTAGTAGACACTGTTAACGCAGCCGAAAAAAGTATTTTTACTGCCGATTCCGGCATTAACAAAGGCGATCGAATTAGGTTTGCTCTCTCCTCGCCAGCCATTGACCAAAGTCTCGGTTTCGAACAACGAACTGTCGGTTTTTGGAGCCTCTTTGATACTGATCGTACCTTTCTCATCGTCAATAAAAATAATGACATCGCTATCCGACTTCCCGGTTACGGTGATGGCGTCGAACCCGGCATTTTTGACCAGCGGGAAGAAGTAGCCTCCGACATTGGAATCACAAAAAGTTCCGGTTAAAGGTGAGATCGAACCGATAATAAACTTTCCGGTTCCGGCAAAACTACTCTCTCCGCAAAAAGGGCCTCCGGCAAAGGCTAAGACATTTTCCGGGCTGTCATAACGGGTCGCGGCCGTGGTGTTATCGTAGACCAGTTTTAAACAGTAGCCCCGGCCGCCGACAAACTTCTCTTTGGTGGTCTGGGGGATCTCTTTGACGGCTATGGTCTTATCGCTCAGGTTGACTTCTAAAAGTCGGTCGGTATAGCCTTTGTCGATCTTTACTTTCTGGTAACTGATTGAAGCGATGGTCATTTTTTCATTCCTTAATATTAAGTAGGGTATTCATGAAGATCAGGCAACGCCTGATAGCACGACTTTCAAATTATGTCTATATTTGATTTTCATGACCTTTTCCCCGGCGTTGTCGCCAGCTCAGGGCCAGGCCAACTAAGGCCAGTATCCAGGCCGGAATTCTCAGATACCAGTAGGCCCGGATTCCCCAAAGATGGCTCTCCGGCCGCCAGAGTCGAACCTCAATCGCCAAGAAGAGGAGAAAAAAAGCGCCCGCCGCCAAGGCCAGAGCGAGCCGTCGCTGTTTTACCGCCAGCCCGGCAAAAACCAGGAAGTGAATGGCAAAAACAAATGACATGAATATCAAGAACCAGTCAGGCATGACAACCAAAGTTACGGGATGGCTAAGTAAAAATTTCGATAGACGCCCCGCAGGAAGTGCCCTTGGGGTGCAAGATGTTTTGGTTTTCCAAGCGCGAGACTATACATGAAGTATGTCGAGTGTCTGGAAAACCAAAACAACGCAGGATATCGGAACTTTTTTACGACGCCATCATAGTTGTAAAAAGATTTTGCAGGCAACAATTGCACCGATAACCCCGGCAAGATCGGCCAGCAGACCGGCGGCCAGGGTATGGCGTACTTTTTTTATCTGCACGGCCCCGAAATAGACAGCCATAACGTAAAAAGTGGTTTCGGTCGAACCTTGCAGGGTCGAGACCAGATAGCCGGTGTAGCTGTCCGGGCCGATCGCCGGATTGTTGATGGTCGCAGCCAGAATACCATAGGCACCGGAGCCTGACAAGGGGCGTAAAATTGCCATCGGCAGGGCCTCAGCCGGCATTCCCAAGGCGGCTGTATAATGGCCGATATTGTCAGCTACGATCTCCATGACACCGCTGCCGCGGAGCATGCCGATGGCGACCATGATCGCCACCAGATAGGGAATGATTTTAATCGCCACCTGAAAACCGTCTCGAGCCCCGTTGACAAAAGCTTCGTAGACCGGAACCCCGCGCCAGATACCGAAACTGAGCAGAGTGACCATCAGGCCGGGAACGATCCAGCCGGAAATACTTTGACCGTAGATAACCATCAGCGGGATCAGGACTATGAGACCGCCAATGACGGTCAAGGATTTCCACCACGAGAGATCTTGGTCGTTTTCTCCCGATAGCGGGGTTGGAATGGTTGTCTTTTTTGGACAAAGATTTTCTGGCTGCTTACGGGAATTTTTTCGATCCCAGAGTCGGGCCAGGAGCTTGCAGCAGATGATTGCGGTAGCCGTTGAAAAAAGGGTAGCACAGAGGGTTGTCGGAAGGATGCCGGCGGCATTGGTCGAGCCTGCGGCCGCCCTTAAAGCGATGACACCGGTCGGCAGCAAAGTGACACTGGAGGTGTTGATTGCCAGAAAGAGCGCCATCGCATTGGTCGCCGTACCCGGTTCCGGATTCAGGGTTTCGAGCTCTTGCATCGCCTTGATTCCGAAAGGTGTCGCCGCATTGCCCAGGCCCAGCAGATTGGCGGCCAGATTCATGACCATAGCTCCCATGGCCGGATGATCAGCCGGGACTTCAGGGAAAAGGCGAATCAGAAGGGGGCGGATGCCGCGAGCCGCAATTTTTAGGAGACCGCCCTCTTCGGCAACTTTCATGAGGCCGAGAAAGAGGGCCATGACCCCGACCAGGCCGATGGCTAGTTGCACCGCGTCTCCGGCGGTGGTGATAATGGTTGCGGTCAGGGCCGTCAACGGATCTTGAACCCCGGCAACGGGAATCCAGGTAAACTGGCGCCAGCCCGCGACCAGGAATGAGATCAGAATGAAGAAATAAAAAAGAAAATTCAAGGTCTGATTAGTTAGAGATGGGTTATATCAATAATTGATACCACAAATCCGGTTAATTGCCCGGCTTTATTTCTCAACGGTGTGGCAGTGTGGTCTATGGTGATGGTTTTCCCGCTATTTGTTTCTCTTACATGTTGTGATCGACCGCTTTTTTGACCATTTAATACCACTTGAGCCGGACAATCAGGGCAGACATCGTTTCGGCCCGCAGCGGCATGGTAGCAAAAATCTCCAACCACACCCTCTCCATAAATTTCACGGGTCTTGCGATTGTCTTTGAGGATGCGGTAGTTGGTGTCAAGTTCCCATATGGCGATGTCAAGACTGTCAACGATATCTGCAAGGGGGTTGTTAGTTTCCAAGGAGGTCTCCAGTAAATTTGGGGAGGCTTTCAGATGATCCAGTTGTGATCTGCGGGTGGTAATTCATCCATATATCTGATTAGAAACATAATAGCAGGCAACAGTCAACGCTTATTTTCTCTATGGGTTTTAAGGTTACTGCTTTCACGTCGGTGATTTTTATGCTATACCGTAACCATGACTACTTTTCATGAAAGCGATTTTCTGGTTTTGGGTAGTGGTATTGCCGGGCTCTTTTTTGCTTTGCAGATGGCTGATTTAGGGATTGTCCATATTATTACCAAAAAGAAAGAGACCGATACCAATACCAACCTGGCACAAGGTGGAATTGCGGCCGTGCTGGATGCGGCGGACTCTTTTGCCGGGCACCTTGAGGACACGATGCGGGCTGGGGTCGGACTTGGTCATCATGAGGTGGTTGATTTGGTGGTTAGAAAGGGGCCGGAATGTCTTAAAGAGTTGATCTCCATGGGGGTCTCTTTCAGCCGTAATCCCGACTCCGTCACCGGTTATGACCTGGCCCGAGAAGGCGGCCACTCCTGTCGCCGGATTCTTCATGCGGCGGACTGGACCGGGCGTGAGATTGAAGAGGTTTTGGTGGCCCGCTGTCGGGAACATAAAAATATTGTTCTTTGGGAGGATATGGCTGCCATTGATTTGCTGACGGCGCATAAATGGCTTGGAGCTGCTCGTAAAGACGATTATTGTTGGGGAACCTATGCTTTTGATCGGGTCAGTGGTCGGGTTCACGCCTTTGTTGCCGGGTCGACTCTGTTGGCCTCCGGCGGTGCCGGTAAAGTCTACCTCTATACAACTAATCCCGATATTGCGACCGGAGACGGGGTTGCCATGGCTCAACGGGCCGGGGCCAAGATTGCTAATATGGAGTTTTTTCAGTTCCACCCCACCTGTCTCTACCATCCGAAAGTGAAAAATTTTCTGATCTCGGAAGCGGTGCGTGGTGAAGGGGCGATTTTGAAACTTAAGAATGGTTCTCCCTTCATGGCTACCTATGATGAGCGTAAAGAACTCTCCCCCCGGGATATTGTGGCCCGGGCGATAGACCATGAAATGAAAGCGAGTGGGGATGATTGTGTCTTTTTGGATATAAGTTTTAAACCGGCGGATTTTATTCGGGAACGTTTTCCCCAGATCTACTCCACCTGCCTGCAATATGGGATCGATATAACCAAAGAGCCGATTCCCGTGGTTCCTGCGGCCCATTACCTTTGCGGTGGAGTCCTGGTTGATCGCCGGGGGCGCACCTCATTGCCGGGCCTTTATGCTTCCGGTGAAGTCGCCTGTACCGGACTGCATGGGGCCAATCGTCTGGCCAGTAACTCACTTCTGGAAGCCGTGGTCTACAGCTCTTTGGCGGCTACCACTGTCAAAAAAGAGCATTCTCGAAAATCGTTGACTCTGCCCAAATTTCCGAACTGGCGCTATACCCACAAAGATGATCCCGATGAGAAGGTGGTGATCACCCAAAACTGGGATGAGATTCGCCACTTTATGTGGAACTATGTTGGGATTGTGCGCTCTCATAAACGTCTTTTAAGGGCCAAACGGCGCATCGATTCCCTGGTTTATGAATTACACGAGTTCTACTGGGATCAAGCCCTTTCGGTCGATCTTTTGGAACTTCGTAATATCGCCGTGGTTGCCGACTTGATTATTACCTCGGCCCTCTATCGCAAGGAGAGCCGGGGTTTACATTACAATATCGACTACCCTGACCGGGACGATAATCATTGGCTGGTTGATACGGTGCTTGAAAATGGTCAGTGCTACAGCCAGAAAATTTTTACTTAGCCATCCCGTTATTTTTTACGAAGGCATTAACTCCTGAACTATGAATAACGTAAAAACAGATCATTGCTTACTCTCCGACATCGATTTTGATGATCGGACTTTTCCTTTCTCTTACGGGTTCTTGCCAGCTCGCCTGGAGAGCTCGATTGCGGCTGTCGGTCTCTTGCAGCAGCCGTTGCTGTTGGTGTCTGATAATGGTTTTAAGATTGTTTGCGGTCGGCGGCGTCTTGAGGTTATTAGTAAAACAGCTGATGGCTCCGGAAAAATTTCCGTTTGCCTGGCCGAAAACAGCAGTTTTCAGGAACTTTTTCGGCGGGCTCTTTGGGAGAATCTGGCAATTCGTGAATTTAATCCGGTGGAAACAGCGGATATCTATACTGCAGCCGCAAAGCTTTTTTCCATAGATGAAATTGAAAAAGAGATCATGCCGGCTTTAAAACTACCCTTGAAGCCGCGTTTCAGGATGCGTTGTCAGGTAATTGCCGGTTTTTCCCGAAAGTTGCGTGATTTGCTGGCCGCAGGCAGTGTTGATGTTGAGACTGTCGATCTGATCAAGGGGTGGTCAGACAAAGAGAGAACCGCTCTGACGGATCTTGTGGAGGAGACCGGTTTGCGGCGCAATAAATTGCGCGAGGTGGTCAGTCGCCTTGACGATCTGGCTTGCCGCGATGAAGTCTCTCCGCTTGAGCCTTTGTTCGCCGCCCGAAAAGCCGTTCTTAATGAGGCCGGCGGTATCGATGTCGAATTGTTGCGCAGCCATCTTAAAGCCCGGCTCTATCCCCAGCTAACTGCGGCCCATCTTGAGTTTGCCGCCCTTCAGGAGAAATTTTCCTGGCCTGCCGACCTGCGTCTCGAGCCGCCACCCGATTTTGAGGGCGGTGAGTATCGTTTGAGTTTTACTTTTACAGGTTCCGACGAGTGGCGAAAAATTTGTGACAAACTGGCTTCGGTGGCCCTGGAAGATGTAGATGAGCTCTGTCGACGTCCCTAGGAGGCTGTCCGAGAATGCCCTTTTTCCTCAACTCATCGTTATGCGAAAAAAAATATCCTCAGAATATTGTACATATGCTTGCGGTAATTTTTTTCGCATGCCTCGATTAGATAAAAAATGACTATCCTCAAACAGCCTCCTGATTATTCCCGCTCCCTTTTTCGGCCGACGAAGGTGTTGGTTGAAGAAGAGGCGGCGGGTTATCCTTTGACCGAATCGATTATTGGCCGTTTGCCCGACGCTGAAGTTGTTACTATTAAACGTCCGAGCAGTGAAGAACTCGCCGATTTAAGCCGACAGTTTGGCCCCCGCACGACCCTGTATCTGGCCCGGCATCGCGGCCGTTTCCTGAAAGCCTGTCCGGGCACAGCTGAAAGTTATCGCTGCTGTCTCTATCAGATCCTTCATCTGGCTTTGGGTTGTAATATCGGGTGCAGTTATTGTGTTCTTCAGGGCTATCTCAACAACCCTTTTATTACCCAGTTTGTCAATCTTGACGATGCCTTTGCCGAACTTGATCGTGAACTTGGACGACCGGGAATTTTCTATCGTATCGGTACGGGAGAGTTTACCGACAGTCTTTTTATGGACCCCCTGACCGAGCTGGCACCAGGGCTGATCGATTATTTCGGGCGCTGTAAGAGTGCCGTGCTCGAGTTGAAAACCAAAAGTGTAGCGATTTCAGGACTTCTTGATTATTCCGGGGAGATCGGCGAGACGATTGTCTCCTGGAGTTTGAACGCCCCCCGGATATGTGCTAAAGAGGAGGGCCATGCCGCCACGATCGAGGAGCGCTTGACGGCCGCCGCTTTATGTCGTCAGCGGGGCTATCGTATCGGGCTGCATTTTGATCCGCTGCTCGATTTTCCCGGTTGGGAGGATGAGTACCGGCAGACCGTAGCTTCTATTTTTACCCATCTTAAAGGGGATGATATTATCTGGATCTCGATCGGTGCCTTTCGTTTCATGCCCCAGGTCAAAGAGATACTTAAGAGCAATCATCCGCAGACCAACATTACCGCCGGTGAATTTATTCGCGGTATTGATGGTAAACAGCGCTATTTCAGTGCCATCCGACGTCGGCTCTACCGTTTTCTGGTGGCTGAAATCAAGCGTTATGCGCCGGATGTCTTTATCTATTTCTGTATGGAAGACCAATACCTCTGGCAAGACACCTTTGGTTTTGCCCCGGCCGACAATCAGGAGTTAAGCCACTGGCTCGATAAATGTTGTTATCGTTACTATGACTAAAGAAAATAATTTTTTGATATTTACGCTTGACGGCCATTACTTTGCTCTTGATATTGCGGAAGTGGTACGGGTTTATCCGGCCTTGGCGGTTGAGTGTCCCGGTGAGAGTCCACCAACCCTTTGCGGCCTCTTTACGGTTGCCGGTAAAAATATTCCGGTACTCGATCTGCGTTATCGATTGCACCTGCCGGCTCGTGTGGTGCAACTAGACGATGCCTTGGTGGTGGCTCACAGCCAAGAGTCGGAGCTTGCCTTTTTTGTCGATACGATTATCGGGGTGCGCTCTTTTACCGAGGACGAGCTTTGTGACAGCGCTATGATCTATTCCGAGATGGCCGAGTATGTCAGCCGGGTAACTGAGCTGGATGGTCATACGGTATGGATCTATACCCTCGATCTACTTTTTGCCGATCAGGATTTTTCGGTTCTGCTTCAATCTGTCTCGGCTGGGGTCATTTCTTGACACGTGGCGGCCGTAAGGTTCGTGCAAAACCGAAGTTTTTAATCCGCCATGTGTCAAGATGTGATGCCCTCGTAAAAAGTCACGGGATGGCTAAGCAACGTCTATTGTTAACCGTTTTAGCTTTATGTGAGTACTATGAGTAATATAGCAGTACCCATGGTTTTATCGCAGATTGAAGATCTGAGTCGATTGATTCGCGAACGCATCGGCCTCGATTTTCCCAGGCGCAAATGGGATATGCTGCAGAGAGTTGTTGAAGAGTTGGCTATAGAACTCAACTTTGCCGGACCGCAGCCCTTGCTTGAAGAGTTACTTTACTCGTCTTTGAGTGAAAGTCGTCTCAATCTGTTGATTGTTCGGTTGACGGTTGGGGAGACCTATTTTTTACGGGACAAGGGTGTTTTTAATACTTTGCGGGATCATATTTTCCCCGCCTTGATTGAAAAAAAAGCTTCTGAACGGCAACTTGATCTTTGGTGTGCGGCCTCTTCAACCGGAGAGGAGCCTTACTCAATCGCGATGCTGCTGGACGAGAGAAAATCCCAGCTCGAGAATTGGCGGATCAATATCAGGGCCAGTGATATTAATCTTGAGGTTTTAGAAAAGGCGAGAAAAGGGGTTTATTCACCTTGGTCGCTGCGGGACACACCGGAATCGATAATCCAAAAATATTTCACCAAGGTTGGGAAACATCAATTTCTTTTGAGCCGGCACATTCGTGAAATGATCTCTTTTCATCAACTTAATTTGGCCGAAAGAGAGTTTGTAATACCCGGTTTAAATGGTGGTTTGGCAGATATTATTTTTTGTCGTAATGTGTTGATCTACTTTTCATCTGAGCTTCAAGTTCAGGTTATTAAACGTTTGGTTTCCTTGCTGCGACCGGGCGGTTGGCTGTTGGTAGCGCCCAGTGAACTGGGGGTGGTTAGTGATCCCGCAGTGGTACCGGTACGGTTCCCCGGGGTTATTGTGCACCAGAAGGTTGATGGTTCCGAGGTGGTTACCACCAAGCTGAAAAATCGATCATCAAACAGGACGCGGACAAATACTGGATTGGTTTCGGCGCGGATCAAAAGCCGTCGTCGACAGGATGAAAAAAGGGAGCTTGCCAGGAGGCCGGCTAAAGCGGCGTCTGATCGAGGTGGAAAAGCTGTATCTTTGAAGGAGCTTTCGCTTAGGATCACGGAACTTTTTGAGCGAGAGCATTATCGTGAGGTTCTCGATCTGATTCCTGAGGTTTTCGAGTTATCCCTTAAAAACGAGCCGGAATACTCTCAGATTATGGCTTTTAAAGCCAGGTCGTTGGCAAACCTTGGTGAACTTGAGGCTGCAGCCGGAGCTGTGAAAGTGGCACTTGAAGCCGACAAGATAGAGCCTTTTTTTTACTATCTTTCTGCGAGTATTGCCCGCGAACGGGCAGCTAATGAGGAGGCGGTCACTTTTTATCGGCAGGCTCTTTTTCTGGATGCAGATTTTATTATGGCCCACTTTTCATTGGCGACCTTGTTGCGGCAGACGGATCGCAAAGCTGCAAATCGGCACCTGCGGAATGTTATAACTTTGCTTGAGTCTTTAGAGGATGATGCCGTCTTGCCTTACGCCGAGGGTTTAAGCAGCGGTCGTTTACTGGAAATTGCTCGCAGCTTGGTTTAGTGGTCAGGTGGAGGCCTCAAACAAACATTATCCTTTGTTAGTTTATAGTACGGTGTTTTCAACTGTGAATAAAATTTACGAAAATAAGCCAGACCTTCCCGCTGACGATCAGCAAAAGTCTTTAGCCGGGTTGTTGGAGCGGCTTTCCGAAAGGAGGGAAGCTTTTTCAAAAAAAATAGAAATGACTCCGGAAAAGGTTCAGGAAATCCTAAAGGAGCGAGCTCATAAGATCAGGAGTGCCGGATCTTATGAGGATCAGGGTGAGTTAATTGAAATCCTCGAATTTGTCTTGGGTAAAGATCGTTACGCTTTTCCTTTGCAATGGGTTGGCGAGGTTTGTCGGGCTGATGAGATTACGGAAATTCCCGGAACTCCGGCTTTTGTCAAAGGAGTTGTTAATGTTCGCAGTCGGATCTACTCCGTAATTGATCTTAACACTCTTTTAGGGCTTGCTTTAGACTCAAGGGTGTCTTCTGAGTCGGCTGACGATCTATTGCTTATTCTTACCTCTAAAGAGATGGAGTTTGCGGTTTGTATTGATTCTCTGGAGGGGGTCAGAAGCTTGCCTTTAAAGTGCATCCAGACCAGCTTGTCAACGCTTGAGGGAGCTCAGGCAGCTTATTTTAAAGGGGTAACCTCTGATCGCCTGGTTTTACTAGATGCGGAGAAACTCTTGAATGATAAAAATATGGTTATTAGTTAAACAGTGGCTGTCTTGAAAAATTAGGATTTTTGTTTGAGTGCAAGGCAGGCGAAGATTTTAACCGGAGGAATACATTGAGTATTTTGAGGATTAAAATTTGAGCCTAACGCCGCAATCGAACAAAAAGACAATTTTTCAAGACAGTCTAGTGAGGGTGGATGATGAAGTTTCTTAGTAACAGCTTGATGAAAAAATTGCTGATTCTCTTTTTTGGTGTGGTTGTAATCCCGTTGTCGGCTTTGGGTTGGCTTTCTTTGCAATATGCCCGTGATGCTTTGTGGGATGCCCGTTTTGCCAGCCTTGAGGCGATAAACGAGATCAAGAAAGAGCAGATTCTGAACTATTTGGGAAGTCTCAAGTTGAATAGTGAACTGTTGGCTCAGTCCCGTGATGTGAAGCTGACCTACAGTATCCTGAAGCAATATCATGATATCGATGGCGTACAGGACGATGGATCGTTTAATGTCGACAGTGAAGATTATAATGATATCTGTAGGCGTATCGGTTCTTTTTTTAAAGAGTATATGGCGGTTTATGGTTTCCGTGAAATTTATATTATTTGTCGGGAACATGGTCATGTTATGTATTCGGAAAACCGAGGTCTGGACTTGGGCACCAATCTTGAAACCGGGCCCTATGGCGATAGTGGTCTGGCTGGTTTGTGGTCTGCGGTCTCAGGTTCCGGTAAATTTACGATGTTTGATTTTTCTTTCTATAAACCGATCGGCCATGCAGCAGCTTTTCTTGGCGTTCCGATTCTGGGTGAAGAGGGTGATGTAAAGGCGGTTCTGGCGATTATGCTTGACGGTTCTCAGTTAGATCGTATTGTCGGAAACTATGCCGGGATGGGAGAAAATGGTGAGACTTATCTGGTGGGCAGTGATTATTTAATACGTTCCAATTCCCGCTTCGACCAGAAAGCCCTGCTCGTTCAGAATGTTGATACCGCGGCGTCCCGCAAAGCTCTGGCCGACCAGGGCGGGGTTGAAACCATGCTTAATTATCAGGGAGTTGAAGTCCTCTCGGCCTATTCTCGTATGGGATTGAATGAAAAAATCGGACTTGATTTTGAGTGGGCTATTATCTCCGAGCTTGAGTGTGCTGAAGCTTTTGCTTCGATGATCGAATTGGAAACTGATATTTTTGGTCTCGGTGCCCTTTTGCTGGTGGTAGCTTTGGTTGCAGTTTTTTTCGCATCTCGCTCAATTGTTCTTCCTTTAAAATTGTTGATGGCCAAAGTCAAGCTCATGGCGGATGGTGATTTGACGGTGTCTGTGTCGAGTACTAATCGTCATGATGAGGTTGGTGAGCTGGTCAACGCTTTTAACCAAATGATCGGGATGATGCATGATCAGGCGTCCGAGATGATTGAGGGGGCGGCCACAATTGCCGCAACCATTGCCCAGCTTTCGGCAACCACGACGGAGCTGGCCGCTTCAGCCACACAAAGCTCAAGCTCGGTGACCGAGATTGCGGCCACAGTTGAAGAGATTCGCCAGACCTCGCACCTTTCGCATGAGAAAGCCGAACAGGTTGCGGGTCTGTCTGAGCAGGTTATGTTGCGGGCGGAAAATGGTCGCAATGAGACTGCCAAAGCGATTGATGGGATGGATCAGATCAGGGAAGATGTGGCCGCGATTGCCGAAGGGATTATTCATCTAAGCGAACAGAATATGAATATCGGAGAGATTATTGAAACCGTCAGCAGTTTTGCCGACCAATCCAATATGTTGTCGGTCAATGCTTCGATAGAAGCGGCCAAAGCCGGAGAACATGGTAAAGGTTTTGCCGTGGTTGCCCAAGAAGTTAAAGCCTTGGCCGACCAGTCGAAAGAAGCGACTACTCAGGTGCGACGTTTATTGGGAGATATCCAAAAAGCTACCAGCAGCGCCGTGATGACGACTGAAAGGGGCAGTAAGGCGGTTGATAAAGGGGTTGAACAGGCGGAAAAAACTGGAATCGAGATCGATACTATGGCCGATATAAGTCGGGAATCATCTGATGCCTCGGTTCAGATTGTGGCTTCCAGTCAACAGCAGTTGGTTGGTATGGATCAGGTGGCTCAGGCGATGGAGGGCATCAAAAATGCCAGTCAGCAGAATGTGGAGAGCGCCCGGCAGCTTGAGTCGGCGATTGATAATCTCGATAAACTGGGCCGGAAACTGCGGCAGTTGTCAGACGGGTTGAAGGTGTAGCAGATGCGCGAAGAAGAGCTTTTGCTGAGGTTGCGTGAAGCTTTTCAGGCTGAAGCTGGTGAACGTCTCAGTAGTCTCTTTGCTAACTTGGCTTTTTTTGAAAAAGCCTTCGCAGTTGAGGCTCGCAACCCCTTGATCGAGGTTTTGTTTCGTGAAGCCCATAGTTTGAAAGGGGCGGCCCGGGCGATTAATTTAAGTTCGGTGGAAAAACTCTGTCAGGCGCTTGAATCTCTTTTTTCACTTCTCAAAAAGCACAATCCTGAGCCGCATCAGGCTTTGCTCGACCTGCTTTACGATTCGACCGCTTTTCTGGAAAGGCTGATTGCTGAACCTGAAGTGCTTGCAAGTGAGACTGGAAATGGTGAATTTATTGCTCTTTTAGGGCGCCTTGGTGAGGTTGAAAAGGGCGGTCTTGAAACCCTTTTAAGCGTGACTGGTCAGGAAGTTAAACCCGAACCGGTGGTAGAAACTGAAGTTGAGCCTCATCCTTCAGTCGAGATGCCATTGCCGGATGAGGTTGTAACTCCGCTTCCAGAGCCGGTTAAAAATGTCGCGGTGGGGGCTGCTCCGGGTTCTGAGACCTTACGTATTTCGACGACAAAACTGGATGAGTTGATGCTGGTTGCTGAAGAGTTTATCTCTTTTAAACTGGCCCAGCATCAGCACCTTTTATCGCTTAGAGGAGCATTGCAGGATTTTCCCGTCTGGGAAAAAGAGTGGGGCTTGGTGAAGGCCGAGAGTCAGTCGTTGGGTCGTACTCTTGGTGATTCGGAAGCGTGGACTCATGTGGCCCGGTTTTTCGAGACAAACCACAACTTTGTCAAAAATCTTGAGCGTCAAATACGAGATCTGGGGGGGCGCATCGAGCGTGATCGGCTTACTCAGTCAGGACTTGTCGACGAGCTTCTTGACCGGGTTAAAGATGTCGCAATGCTGCCGATTGAGACCCTTTTTTTATCAATGCCGAGGATGGTCAGGGAACTAGGCCGGGAGCTTGGGAAAAAAGTTGATTTTGAATTTTCCGGGGGTTTAATCGAAGTCGATCGCCGGGTTTTAGATGAGATGAAAGATCCGCTCATTCATCTCTTGCGTAATGCCGTTGATCACGGCCTCGAAACACCTGAGATCAGGGCTGCAGCCGGTAAAGATCCAGCTGGTCGGATTTTGTGTACGGTCTCTCAGAGTGATGGCTCATCGATCGATATTACTATTGTTGACGATGGACAGGGAATCGATAGCGAAAAACTTAAACAGAAAGCCATCGAGCAAGGTTCTTTGGATCCCCAAACCCTGGCTTCGTTGTCACAAGAGAGTTTGTTGGAGTTGATTTTTAACTCCGGCTTTTCAACCAGTTCGATAATCACCGAGATCTCAGGCCGGGGTTTAGGGATGGCGATCGTTCGTGAAAAGATCGACAATCTAGGTGGTCGGATTGCAGTCTCTTCCAAGATTGGAGCCGGAACCACTTTTGCCATCCATTTGCCGGTCTCTATCGCTGTTTGCCGAGGGATTCGGGTTAATGTTTCCGGGCGGGAATTTATTTTTCCCAGCCTCAAAGTGGAAAGAGTTTTGCGGGCCGAAAAAAAATCGGTGGGCTTGGTTGAGGGCCGGCCGACAATTGTTGATGAGGGTCAGGTAGTGCCGTTAACCGACCTAGGTGCGCTTCTTGGTCTTGAAGGCAAAGGTGGGAAACACGACAATAATAAAGATGAATTATCTTTAGTGCTTGTCGGCAGCGGTGATCGCTGTCAGGCTCTGCTGGTGGATGAAATCTTAGGGGAACAGGAGATTTTGGTTAAATCTCTGGGAAAACAGTTGCTTAAGGTGCCGAATATTGCCGGGGCAACTATTTTGGGTTCGGGTAAAGTTGTACCGATCCTTAATGTTAAAGATATTCTCGAAAATTCCGCCGAAAGCAGGAAGGGTGGTCGCATCCCAGGTTTTACAACGGATGATCATTTGTTAATGGAAGATGATCATGATGGTGAAAGCGGCAGACGTCTACTGGTCGTTGATGATTCAATAACTTCACGCATGTTGTTGCAGAATATTCTGGAAGCTTCCGATTATCAAGTGACTACCGCAGTAGATGGTATGGCGGCGCTGACTCTTTTGAAAAGTGAGAAGTTTGATTTAGTGGTTTCTGATGTTGAAATGCCGCGAATGGGTGGTTTCGTGTTGACCGAGAATATTCGTGGCAATGAGAGCTTGGCTGAGATTCCGGTGGTTCTGGTTACCAGTCTGGGTTCTCGCGAAGATCGTGAACGCGGGGTTGCTGCCGGAGCCAATGCCTATATTGTTAAAGGCGAATTTGATCAAAATAATCTTTTGCAAGTAATTGAACGGTTGTTATAAAATTATTATGGATGAAAAACTTGAAATATTAGTGGTTGAGGATAGTCAGACTCAGGCTTTACAGTTGCAATTTCTGCTTGAATCAGAGGGCTATGAGGTCAGTGTTGCCAAAAATGGCCGTGAAGGGCTCGATTTGTTGGCCGAGCGCCCTTTTTCGATTGTTATTACTGATTGGGTGATGCCCGAGATGGATGGAGTCGAACTTTGTCGAGCCATCAGAGATCGGGCTGGCAAGGACTATGTCTATCTCTTTTTGGTGACCGCTAAAAGTTCCAAAGAAGAGATTGTCAGTGGGCTCGAAGGTGGTGCCGACGACTATCTTGTTAAGCCGATTGAACCGGCTGAACTGGTGGCCCGCCTGGCTACCGCTAGGCGGGTGTTGGATCTTGAACAGACCTTGAAAGAGCGTAATCGAGAGATCACTCGGTTATTGCATACCGATCATCTGACCCAGGTTTTTAATCGTAACCATCTTGATGAACAGTTGGTTGTTATTTGTAAACAGGCTCTTCGTTATCACCGTTCGCTAAGCGTGGTGCTTTGTGATCTCGATTATTTCAAAAAAGTTAATGACAGTTATGGTCACCTGGTTGGTGATGAGGTCTTGAAAGGATTTGCCAAAACCGTAAAAGAGACGATTCGCTTTGGGGTTGATTGGGTGGCTCGTTATGGTGGAGAGGAATTTGTTGTGGTTCTGCCAGAGACCGATCATGAAGGGGTTATGCCAGTCTGCGAAAGGATACGTCAGGCCATTGCCGAGTTGTCGTTTGAAGACGGATCCGGCGGTCGATTTTCGATTACTGCCAGTTTCGGGGTTGCGGTTTTGCCGGGATCTGGAAACTTTGATAAAGTTACAGGGTATGATTTGATTGGTTTGGCCGATGATTGTCTTTATCAGGCTAAAAATGCGGGGCGTGACCGGGTGATTGTTGCTCAATATGAGGGGCTTGAAAAATGATTTCAGTTCTTATTGTTGAGGATTCAAATACTATTCTTCAGTATCTGAGTGCACTGGTTGAGGCTGAACCGGAACTTTATGTGATCGGTACGGCGGTTGATGGTCTTGACGCAGTTGATAAGGTCAAGTGTTTAAAACCGCAGGTTGTGATAATGGATATCGAGATGCCGAAACTCGACGGGATTGCTGCAACTCGTCGAATTATGGCAGAATGTCCGGTGCCGATTGTTATCTGTAGTGCCAACCTTGATCAAAATCTAGTCGAAAAATCTTATCGTGCCATTGAGGCAGGTGCCCTGGCGGCAGTTGCAAAGCCGAAAGGGCCCGGTGATCCCGAGGCCCGGGAGATGGTCAGGCAGCTTTTGCATAGGGTCAAACTGATGGCCGCAGTTAAGGTCATTCGTCGGAGGAGTTCCTTTGGTAGCCCCGGTCTCTCCCCCAATACTTTCAGTACTTCTTTTTCGCAATCTGAACCTCAGGTTTCGATAATGGGTGTTGACAAATCTTTTTTGCAGGATTTGAAAAGATCTCCGCCGAAGATTGTTGCCATCGGCGCTTCGACCGGGGGGCCGATGGCTTTGATGAATATTTTATCAAAACTTAAAGATGATTTCTCTTTGCCGATTATTGTCGTTCAGCATATTGCTCAAGGTTTCCTGGAAGGTATGCTGCAATGGCTGCAGGATCAATGTGCTTTGGCGCTCGCCATTGCCGGGCAAGGAGAGACACCGCTTGTTGGTCATGTTTATTTTGCTCCAGATGGTCATCATCTGGAGTTTTCTTCAGACGGTTGCTTACGGTTGACTGCAGACCCTCCAGAGTATAATGTGAAGCCGGCGGTAGCCCCTCTTTTTCGTTCGCTGGCTCTGCCGCAAGCGCCATCGGCACTTGGTATTTTACTGACCGGTATGGGTCGGGACGGGGCTTTGGAATTATTGGCTATGCGTCAACGTGGGCATTTAACTATCGCCCAGGATGAGGAGAGTTCAGTCATTAATGGTATGCCCGGTGAAGCGGCCCGTTTAGGGGCGGCCCGAATTCGCCTGAATCCTGAGGCAATTGCCGACTTACTTAATTTGATTTAGATATGTAACTATTCAGGTAACCACCATAAAGCTATAGAAAATAGCACCGAATTTTGATGCCCTCGTAAACGGGGTCAAAGCTGGGGTGCTGACGCACCTTGTACCAGCAATGACCCCAATCCCGACAGTTTGAGGATTTTTAAGTGTTTTCAAATATTGCCCTGATAACGGCTTTGCGACATGAATTACAACCTCTGTTAGCTCTT
>DAOVTG010000202.1 GCA_030633185.1 Deltaproteobacteria bacterium | reverse complement strand
GAGAACAGGTAAATTGTATCTGGGGGAACATATGTCCCGATAACATTGTAAATAAGTGGAAAATTTCCTTATCATCACCTTATATATGGAAATATTTTCCATATGTCAACAAGATTAAAACATAATCACTGGAAAAATATTTCCAGTGATTATTTACTTCACATCTCCAGTTAAATATGATATTGAGACATCTAACATGGAAAATAAATCTAAATTCACACCGAACCCCAAACTTAAGTTACTGGATCAGGTTCGCGAGACCCTACGTTACTATCATTACGCCTATTCAACCGAAAAAACTTACTGTCAGTGGATTTTGCGCTACATCTGTTTTTACGACAAGAAGTTGCACCCCAACCAAATGGGGACCAAAGAGGTAGAACGGTTTTTGTCCCATTTGGCATCTCAGGAGAATGTCGCCGCATCGACCCAAAGACAGGCATTGAATGCCCTGGTTTTTCTCTATCGCGATGTCCTGCAAAAGCCTCTGAACAACTCTATTGCCCCAACTCGATCCAAGCGCAAACCGCGGCCTCCCACGGTTCTTACTGAGGATGAGACTGAGCGCATCTTTAAGCAGATGCGCGGCACCCATCTGTTGATGGCAAAACTGATTTACGGTTCGGGAATTCGGCTTATGGAGTGTATCCGGCTCCGAATTATGGATGTCGATTTCGGTCAAAACATTGTTTTTGTGCGCTGTGGTAAGGGCGGGAAAGATCGAACCACATTTCTACCCCAATTTATTCTCAATGAATTTCATCAACACATTGAACGGGTAAAAGAGCTTCATCAGCGCGACCTTGATGACGGTTTTGGTGAGGTTTTTCTGCCTAATGCCTTGGAAAAGAAATATCGTAATGCGTCACGAGAAACACCTTGGCAGTATATATTTCCGGCTAAAAATCGCTCACAAGATCCGCGTACCGGCAAGGAACGTCGACATCATGTGAATGAGTCCGGCTTACAAAAAGCGGTTAAGACTGCGGTAAAAAAGGCGGGGATTGATAAGCGGGCCACAGTTCACACCTTGCGCCACTCCTTTGCCACACATATGCTCGAAAATGGCACTAACATCCGGGTTCTACAAGAACTTTTAGGACATGCCGACGTAAAAACTACCGAGATATACACACATGTCATGAAGAAAGATTTTCGCCAGCTGCAAAGCCCACTTGACCGTTTGTATAGTCGATAATTTTATCAATCAACACGCATATAAGAAGCATGACTTTTCAGATTTTCACGGGTAACACATAGAACAAAATGGCGAAGAAATGACAGATACTGCCCGCCAGAACGAAAAGATGCCAGATTGCGTGGTTATAAGGCAAACGCCGCCAGGCGTAAAAGAGACAACCAATGCTATAGGCCAGACCACCGGCCAGCAAGAGAATTAAACCTCCGGTCTGAACTGATGCCAGCAATGGTTTAAGGGCGACAATTACAATCCAGCCCATGCCGATATAGAGAAGAACCGAGGCCAGACGAAAACGTCGCAAAGGGCTGCACTCGACAATAATGCCAAAAAGCGCCAAGCCCCAAACCACGCCAAAAATCGTCCAGCCCCAAGGCCCCCGCAAGTTTACCAAAGTCAAGGGTGTATAGGTTGCGGCGATCAGGATAAAGATCGAAACATGATCGAGAGTCCTGAACACCGCTTTAACCTTGACCTTTTGGAAACTGTGATAAAGTGTCGATGAGGTGTAAGCGAGAATCAGCCCGCAGCCGAAAACCACGGCCCCGGCAAGATGCCGGGCGGTACCATAGCGAGCGGCAAAAATAACCATGATTATCAAGGCTGCTAACGAGAGGAGAATGCCGATACCGTGAGTTACACTGCTGGCAATCTCCTCTTTCAATGTATAGCGGGCAACATCAGCTTCCATTACAGCATTTCATAAATAGCGGCAGCTCCCATGCCTCCGCCGATACACATTGAGACCAGGCCGCGCTTACCTTTGCGGCGTTGGAGTTCATGCAGAAGCTGGGTTGTCAGTTTGGCTCCGGTACAACCTAAAGGGTGACCAAGAGCAATAGCCCCGCCGTTGGGATTGATATCTCCATCCCAATAACGTTTTTCTATACCGGCAACTCTGGCCGAATAGATAGCCTGTGAAGCAAAGGCTTCGTTAATCTCAAAAAGATTTATATCGGAAACTTTCAGACCGGCTTGTTGCAAAACTTTCGGGATCGCAAGTGCAGGACCAATCCCCATAACTTCAGGCCGAACTCCGACCACGGCAAAATTGGTCATTTTGGCAATTGGTTTCAACCCCAAAGCCTTGGCTTTTTCAGCACTCATAATCAGTGAAAAAGCGGCTCCATCCGTCATCTGCGAGGAGTTACCGGCAGTTACGATGCCACCAATTTTAAAAGGTGATTTCAGTTTGCCCAAGCCTTCGACTGTCGTCGGCCAACGCACACCGTCATCAATGGAAAAGGTTTTGCGGGTTTTAATTTTCCGGCCTTTAGCATCGGTGCTGTAACGCCAGGCTTCAATCGGAATAATTTCATCCTTAAATTTTCCGGCCGCAATTGCTTCATGGGCGCGGCGATTGCTTTCGACGGCAAATTTATCCTGATCTTCACGCGTAACCCCAAATTCATCGGCCACATTTTCGGCGGTTATCCCCATTGAGACATAGGTATTCGGCAGATCACCCCATTCCGGGTGGGGCCTGAAGATACTGCCACCCATCGGGATATGGCTCATCGACTCAGCTCCGCCAGCAATTACAACATCAGCCCAACCGGCATTAATCTTAGCCGTCGCATCAGCTATAGCCTGCAGTCCGGAAGAGCAGAAACGGTTAACCACCACACCACTGACGCTCACCGGCAAACCGGCCCCTAAAGCCAGAACCCGGCCCAGATTCATACCTTGCTCGGCCTCGGGAAATGAGCAACCACAAACCAGATCATCAATATCTTCGGGCTTTAACTCCGGCACTCTGGCCAGTAAACCCTTAACCACTTGAATCCCGATCTCATCGCCCCGGGTCTGCGCCAGACCACCTTTTTTATATCGGCCACCGGCACTACGAACGGTCGCCACGATTACTGCTTCAGTCATTGTCCTATTCTCCTTATATTTAAATTCTAATTTCTCAACGGTTTGCCGTTTTTCAGCATATACATAATCCGATCCTGGGTTTTGGCTTCGCCACAGAGACTTAAAAAAGCCTCTCTTTCAAGATCAAGCAGAAGCTGCTCACTGACATAACTACCTTCGACACAGTCGCCGCCGGAAAGAACATTAGCAACTTTACCGGCAACGTGACAATCGTAATCGGAGACGTAATTACCGGCCCGCATATTATAGAGAACCGAGTCGATCATCCCCCTAAAGTTATCACCCATAACCGGTATCATCGGTGAGAGCGGTTTTTTATAAAAATACGACATTCCCAGAGCAATCTGTTTGGCATCGTAGATTTGATGGTCACGATTCATACTTAAGCCTTCCCTCTTGCGAATGAAACCAAGTTCTTTGGCTTCTACGGCACTGGTTGCGACTTTAGCCATAGCGATATTTTCAAAGACCTTCTGATAGTAGGTCTGCAGATTGAGACCGTTGGCAATTGTACCATCGGGAATGCCTTCGGTCGCCCGAATCATCAACTCTTTACAGCCACCGCCGGCCGGAATAAGGCCGACTCCGACTTCAACCAGACCGATATAGGTCTCCCCGGTTGCCTGACAACGGTCACCATGCATCGAGATTTCACAACCACCACCCAAAGCCATCCCGGCTGGCGCTGTAACCACCGGTTTATTGAGATATTTCAAACGCATATTGCAATCTTGAAAACCTTTAATCATGATATCAAGAATATCCCAGTCACCCTTTTGAATGGTCACAAAAACCTCAAAAAGATTGGCTCCGACCGAAAAGTTAGTGGCGTGATTTGCAATCACCAGGCCGTTGAAATCTTTTTCAACAATATCACAAGCCTGATTAAGCATACCGACAACCTCGGCATCAATCGCATTCATCTTGGTATTAAACTCGACACAAGCGATACCGTCTCCAAGATCAACTATAGAGGCTCCGGGATTAGTGGCGACCACACCACCGGCCGCTTTGGCACTCGGCAAAAGAATGATTTTCGCATTTACTTCGATTTTAGTATACTCAGCGGCCGCAAAATCATAAACATAGAGACCATCTTCGCGTTTTTCATAAAAACTCTTATGACCGGCTTTGAGCATCGCCGTTATCGCTTTGGGCAATTTCATCTTCAAAGTTTTGAAGACCGCAACCGTATCCTCAAGACCAACCATATCCCAAAGCTCAAAGGGACCGAGTTTATGATTGTAACCCCACTTCATGGCTTCATCTATAGCGTTGATTTGATCACTGATTTCAGGAATACGATTGGCAGCATAGAGAAAATTACGGCACAAATAGGCGCGAACAACATCACCAACCTTTCCGGGGCTATTGAAAAGAAATTTTAGACTGGCACCAAAACCACCCGGTGTTTTGCGAGCTTCTTTAAGCTCAGCAAAACGCGGCTTAGAAAAAGCAACATACTCATTAGTTTTGTAATCTAGGGCCAGTTTTACCCTTTTACCTTTCTCATCCTTGGTTTTTTTGTAATAACCCTGGCGGGTTTTATTACCAAGCTTGCCACCCTCAACCATTTTCACCATGAAGTCGGGAGCCAGAAAAATATCCCGCATCTCATCATCAGGCACGGCATCATAGAGATTTTTCATAACATGCATGCCAGTATCAAGACCAACCAGATCCATGGTTCCACAGATCGCCGAACCGGGCCGGCCCAGGGCT
>DAOVTG010000091.1 GCA_030633185.1 Deltaproteobacteria bacterium | reverse complement strand
TGCGGGGTTGAAAATTTTTCGATAGTGACCAGCGGGACGGCAGTTGATGATTTGATTGAGCAGGCTGAAATTATGGCAATGCTGAAAAAGATCGGGGAACAGAAAATGGCTCCCTGTGCTTCATTGGGTTTTCTCGATGCGGTCACAGCCAGTCGTTATCGTCAGGCAGGTTTAAAGCATTATCATCATAATCTTGAGACGGCCCGCAGTTTTTTTTCACAAATTTGCACAACACACGATTATGATAAGGCGGTGGCCACCGTGAAAACCGCTAAAGAGGCGGGTCTCTATGTTTGCAGCGGCGGTATTATGGGACTCGGTGAGAGTTGGGCTCAGCGGGTGGAGCTCGCCCTGACCCTGCGCGAGTTGCAAGTTGACTCAATTCCGCTTAATTTCTTACAGCCGGTAAGTGGTACGCCGCTGGCGGATCAGCCGGGTTTGACACCGTTTCAGGCTTTACTGACGATTGCTATGTTTCGTCTGGTGTGTCCGGCTTGTGATATTCGTATTTGTGGCGGTCGTCAGCGTGCTTTTGGAGACTTTCAAGCTTTACTTTTTCCCGCCGGTGCTAATGGTTTGATGGTCGGTAATTATTTGACCACAAGTGGTCGGCAGCGGCAGGATGATCAACGTTTGCTCGATGACTGGGCTGCGTTTGATGGAATTCCGAGTTAGGCACTTACTAATGAAGTTTAACTCAAAATGGTCAAAACTTTAATTTTACTGTTCTTTCAGTCGAACATCGAACATTCAACGCTGAACATTCAACGTCGAAGTAGAGATGAAAGTCATATCTGACGCGCTAGCATGTCTCGATTCAACGTTGGACGTTGGATGTTGGAAGTTCGACGTTCCTTTGCTTCCGGCTATGTCGGATTAGGTATTTATTGATGAACGGAAAATTACCGCCAAAGTCCGTAATCGCCGCTCTGGCGGCCGAGCTTAATGGGCTTAAAGAGGTTGGGCAATTACGTTTTCTGCGGACTCTCAGTGGGCCGCAGCAGGCCCATACGACGCTTGACGGTCGCCCGATTCTTCTGCTTTGTTCCAATAACTATCTTGGTTTTGCCAACCATCCCAGACTGCGTGCCGCCGCCCAAAAAGCGGCTCAAGATTACGGCTGTTCGGCTGGTGCTTCACGTCTGATTTCCGGAACCATGAGTTTGCACGTGGAGCTGGAAGAGGCCCTGGCCGTTTTTAAAAAAGCCCCGAAAACCCTGGTTTTTAACAATGGTTATGTGGCAAACCTGGCTCTTCTGACAACCCTTGTCGGTGACGGCGATGTGATCTACAGTGATGCTCTTAATCATGCCAGTATTGTTGACGGCTGTCGTTTGAGCCGGGCTCAGCTCAAAATTTACCGGCACTGTGATATCGAACATCTTGAAAAGCTTTTGAAAAACAGCGCTACATCTTTCAGGCGCCGCCTGATTGTTAGCGATAGCGTTTTCAGTATGGATGGGGATCTCGCGCCGTTGCCGGAGGTGGCAGCTCTGGCTCGGCGCTATGACGCCATCATGATGGTCGATGATGCTCATGCGACCGGGGTTTTGGGGGCTGGAGGACGGGGCTCGGGAGAGCATTTCGGACTTGATTTTAATGATCTTGATATTCAAATGGGAACCCTGGGTAAGGCGCTGGGCAGTTGTGGGGCCTACGTTGCCGGAGCCCCGCAATTTATCGATTACCTGATCAATAAAGCGCGCAGTTTCATATATTCTACGGCTTTGCCGCCGGCCGCTCTAGGGGCCTCACTGGCGGCCATTGAGCTACTTTCCGAAGAGCCTGAGCGAGTAGTCAGACTTAGATCTTTGGCCGACTATTTTCGACAAGGTCTGCGTCGACTTGAAATTGCCGTACGTGACGACCCGACCCCGATTGTACCGGTAGTGGTTGGTGATCCGCAACGGACGATGGCTTTGAGTGCCTGGTTTCTTGAGAGAGGGGTTTTTATCCAGGGGATTCGTCCGCCGACGGTGGCCCCCGGCCAATCCCTGCTCCGAGTAACTATCAGTGCCGATCTGGAATATTCCGATCTTGATCGGGTCCTGGAGCTCTTTGAAGAAAAACGCAATGATTTTTAAAAAGAGCTTGACAATAACGGCCTCGTATATTAGAAGTCTGCCCTTCAAATTTGCAGCCCTGTTGGTTGGGGCTTGAGTGGTTGTGATGATAGTTGTCCGGTTGCTGGAATGTAACCGGCTGTTTTTTCTGGAGATTTTGATATAATGAAAACCTATGTGGCGAAACCCGGGGAATTTGAGCAGAAATGGCATCTGATTGATGCTCGGGGCCAGGTTCTCGGACGTCTGGCCAGCGAGGTGGCCAGGATTTTACGAGGCAAAGATAAAGCAATTTTTACTCCTCATGTTGATACCGGTGACTACGTTGTTATCGTTAACGCTGCTAATATTCGTTTGACCGGTAACAAGCTTAAAGACAAAGTTTACTACCATCATACCGGTTATCCGGGTGGCATCAAATCGATTACCGCAGCTGAGTTGATGGAAAAAAATCCTGAAGAGGTTATCAATACAGCCGTCAAAGGTATGTTGCCAAAGAACAAATTGGGTCGTCAATTGTTGAAAAAACTCAAAATTTATGCCGGTTCCGAACATCAGCATCAGGCTCAGAATCCGGTTGCCAGAGAGCTCTAAAATAGGGTTTTCCCAACCAAACTTAATCTACATAAATAAGAAAACTAAATAATTTAAGGTTTAGATATGACAGCGACAAGGTTTTATGCGACGGGTAAGAGAAAAGCGGCGATTGCCAAGGTCTGGCTTAGTGAAGGCAGTGGCGATATTAAGATAAACGGCCGCTCGGTAGAAGACTATTTTACCATGGATACGGCTCGTGAGATGGTTTTTCAGCCGCTTTCGGTAACCGAGTCTGATAATAAGTTTGATTTTATGATTAAAGTATTGGGTGGTGGTGTTGCCGGTCAGGCCGGAGCTGTAAGACATGGTATTACCAAGGCTTTAATGGAGTTTGATCCTGAGCTGCGTGGACTACTAAAGAAGGCGGGCTATGTAACCCGCGATGCGCGAATTAAAGAGCGCAAAAAGTACGGCCAACGCGGAGCCCGAGCTCGCTACCAGTTCTCTAAACGTTAAAAGAGACTGGATAGAGAAAAACTTGGAACCAAGGGAGGCCGCGAAAACGGTCTCCCTTTTTTTCGTTTTAGGAGAGGAGAAAAAGGCATGACGAAAACAAAAATAGCGATTATCGGGGCCAGTGGTTATACTGGAGTTGAGCTTATGCGGATTCTGGCCGGTCATCCAGAGGTTGAATTGACGGCGGTGACTTCGCGTCAGCATGTCGGTGAGCCGGTAGCCGAGCTTTTTCCCTCTTTGCGTGATATTGTCGGGCTTTCATTTATGGATAACCGGGTGGCGGAAATCGCCGGTCTGGCCGATCTGGTTTTTACGGCTCTGCCGCATAAGGCCGCCATTGAGGTGGTCGCCGAACTGCATGGGGCGGGGAAGAGAGTTGTTGATTTGAGTGCCGACTACCGTTTCAGTGACCGCAAACTTTATGAGAGTTGGTACCAGCCCCATACCGCACCCCAATTGCTGGCTGAGGCAGTTTACGGTTTGCCGGAGCTTTTCAGGGCCGAGATTCCCTCGGCCCGGGTGATTGGCAATCCCGGTTGCTATCCCACCAGTGTGATTTTGCCGCTTGCTCCAATTCTGTCTTTGGGTCTGATTGAGCCCCGGGCGACGATTGTTATCGACGCCAAATCGGGGGCCAGCGGGGCCGGTCGCAGTCTTAATCTTGGTTCTCTCTATTGTGAGGTGAACGAGAATTTTAAGCCCTATAAGGTCGCTAACCATCGTCACCAGCCGGAGATGGTGGAACAATTAAAACGAGCTTCAGGAGTGACTTCGCAACTGCTCTTTGTGCCTCATCTGCTACCGGTTAATCGGGGTATTCTCTCTTCAATTTATCTACCCTTGTCGCGTGAGGTTACAGCGTCGGAGATTGAGGGGGCTCTTGTTGGAGCTTATGGACACGAGACTTTTGTCCGGCTTCTGCCAGCCGGCAGCCTGCCGACTCTTAACGCCGTGCGGGGCAGTAATTATTGTGATATAGGTTATGTTCTGGCTCCCGACCAAAATTGCCTGATGCTCTTTTCGGCCATCGATAATCTGGTTAAGGGAGCCGCTGGCCAGGCGGTTCAGAATATGAATTTGATGCTCGGATTGCCGGAAGAGATGGGGTTGTTGACGGTTGCTTTGGTGCCTTAATACCCTGAACCTGAGCCGGTATTGTGAGGAAAGGAGATGCAGATGAAAAAGATAAATGGAGCCCAGATACTTCTTGAGGTTTTACAGGAGCAAGGGGTTGAGGTGATTTTTGGTTATCCCGGCGGAGCCGTGATCAACCTTTATGACCATATGCCGGAATATTCTTGTCGTCATTTTTTGGTTCGGCATGAACAGGCGGCGGTTCATGCCGCAGATGGTTATGCCCGGGCGACCGGTAAGGTCGGGGTAGCCCTGGTGACTTCCGGGCCGGGGGCAACCAATACGGTAACCGGTTTGGCAACCGCCTATATGGATTCAATTCCAATAGTTGTTTTTACGGGTCAGGTGCCGACTCCGTTGATTGGTAATGACGCTTTTCAGGAAGCTGATATCGTCGGTATTACCAGACCCTGTACCAAACATAATTTTCTGGTCAAAAGGGTTGAAGATCTGGAGCGGATTGTTAATGAAGCTTTTCATATTGCCGGAACTGGCCGACCGGGGCCGGTTTTAGTCGATCTGCCCAAAGATATTATTGCTGGTAAAGGGATTAAAAAAGAGGCTGTAAAACCTTCGTTAAAAGGCTATAGCCCAAATTATACTGGTCATCCCGGTCAGATTCAGCGGGCTATGCAGAAGCTTTTCAAGGCCCGGCGGCCGCTTTTTTATGTCGGCGGCGGGGTTGTGCTGGCCAATGCCGCGACTGTGTTAACAGAGCTTGCCTGCTGGCTGAATATACCGGTGACCACAACCTTGATGGGGCTTGGTGCTTTTCCTGAAGATGACTATCTCTCTTTGGGGATGCTCGGGATGCATGGTACCTATCGGGCCAATATGGCGGTTACCGAAAGTGATGTGCTGGTCGCCTTCGGCGCCCGTTTTGACGATCGGGTTACCGGGCGTATCGACAAGTTTGCTCCCGATGCCACAATTATTCATGTCGACATCGATCCCACTTCGATCAGTAAAAATGTTGATGTCGATATCCCGATTGTTGGTGATCTCTCGGATGTCTTGCAGAAGATGCTTGAAGTAGTTAAATCATCTAAAGAGAGAGCTGAACTTTGTGCCAGCGGACACGATTTATGGTTGTCTCAGATCGCCCGCTGGCGGGACTTGCATAAGCTCTCTTACAAGCAGGACGATATTATTAAACCCCAATTTGTGGTTGAGAAAATCAGTGAACTGGCACAAGGTTATGATCCGATTATCAGTACCGAGGTTGGTCAGAACCAGATGTGGGCAGCCCAGTTTTTTACCTTTACCAAACCCCGTAGCTGGCTGACTTCAGGCGGGCTTGGAACTATGGGTTACGGTCTGCCGGCGGCGATGGGGGCGCAAGTTGCCTTTCCTGATCGTTTGGTCATTGATATCGCCGGAGACGGCAGTATCCAGATGAACAGCCAGGAACTTGCCACCGTGGTTCAGTATAATCTACCGGTCAAGGTGGTTATCCTAAACAACGGCTACCTGGGTATGGTGAGACAGTGGCAGGAGCTTTTTTTTGATAAACACTATGCGTCAACCAGAATGAATCACACGCCTGATTTTGTCAAACTCGCAGAAGCTTACGGTGCCCTCGGTTTGCGGGCTCGGACGCCGGAAGAGGTTGAGCCGATTTTAAAACAGGCTTTCTCCCATCCGGGGCCAGTGGTCGTTGATATTGTGGTCGCGGCTGAAGAAAATGTCTATCCCATGGTGCCCGCCGGTGAGGCGATCTCCAATATGTTGTTGGTCTAAGGAGGGGAGATGAAACATATTATTAGTGTTCTGGTTGAGAATGAATTTGGGGTTCTTTCCCGCATCGCTTCTCTTTTCAGCGGACGCGGTTTTAATATTGAAAGCCTGACCGTGGCGGAGACCGCGGATTCAAGTGTTTCGAGTATGACGATTGTCACCCAGGGTGATAATAATATCATCGAGCAGATTACCAAACAGCTCAATAAGTTAATTAATGTGATTAAGGTGATTGAACTAACCGAATCGGTACAGGTGGCCCGCGAGATGGTGCTCTTGAAATTTGCCGTAAACAGTGGTGCCAAGCGTCTTGAACTGTTGCGTCTGGTCGAGGTCTATCAGGGCCGGGTTCTGGAGTTGGGGCTTCGTTCCCTGATTGTTGAACTGACCGGTGAACGAGCCAAAGTAGAGGCCGCCTTGGCGGTCCTAGGGCCTTTCGGGATTAAAGAGATGTCGCGTACCGGCATGGTTGCTTTAAGTAAAAGCGGGTAGCGTCGAACTTCGCTATTGCCCACTTGAATGGGGTCAAATCTTGACAATGGCTGTTGGTAACTTTTCGTCTTGTTCAATTATATCGATACGCCACAGTCAAGAAATGACCCCGCCTTCGGAAGTTGGAAAAGGTCAAGACCTATGCCCGCTCTGTCTCGGTTGGGGTCATTTCTTGACACTTGGCGGCCGCGATGATTGCGTAAAACCGAGATATCCAACCCGCCATCTGTCAAGATTTGACCCCATCGAAGTGGGCGAAGCAAAATAACAAACAGGTAATTTGTGATGCCCTCGTAAAAAGTCACGGGATGGCTAAGTAAAAATTTCGATATACAAGATGTTGTGGTTTTTCAGGCGCGAGACCATACATGTAGTATGTCGAGTGCCTGAAAAACCACAACATCGCAGTAGATCGGACTTTTTACGACGCCATCAACTTTTAAAACCAAATAAAGACGGAGAAATTATGGATCCTGAAAAAATGATGACTGGTATTTCAAACGAGGTGTTGACCTTATTGAAAAACATGGGGAAAGCAAAAACACCTGAAGAAAAGCTCACGCATAGTAAAACTATAAAAAACCTATGCGAATCACTTGGAGTATTTCTTAACTTAATGAGTGACATGGATCTATATGACGACGATGATCATGATCATCATGATGATGAACCAATTCCATTTTAACAGTGCTTTTTCGGGCTTTTGTGGTTGGTCGGTAAATTTTGGCAACGGAGTTCCAGTCCGCTCAAAAAACGGCTTTTAAAGATAAAGCGATAAATGTCTATTTATATTGCGAGGTGATCACTTAAACTCATTCGAATATCTGCCATTGTGATGAATAGTTTATTGGGGATATCTTGAAAAGGAGTGAAACCAAACTTTTCATAGAATTCAACCGAGCCTCTTTTAGCATCAGCAATAACTAATGGAAATGCAACTGTCTCACTAGCAAATAAAAGTTTTCTTAAAGCATCGATCAATAACCATTCACCATAACCTTGTTTTTTATAGCGTTTATCAACCGCTAACCTGGCAATTAATCCACCAGTGCTGACATTATGATGTTTTTTCCTCAATTTTATTGGCAAGGCATCAAAATTGATCGTAATGTCCACCAATTGCGAAAATGTAAATGTAGTTTTCGTCATACTTGTAAATCACACGGTCTTTTTGACTTAATCTGCGGGACCAAAAACCGGAAAGATCGTGACGAAGAGCTTCTGGCTTTCCCGTGCCGATAGCTGGGTCACCCCGAAGCATTTCTTTCGAAATAGAACGAAGAGTTTTATGTAATCGCTTGTCTTTTGTTCTCAGCTCTTCATAAGTTGACCATGTGCTGCCTTCAAACACCAAGGATCTCATTTATTTCTCCATCAGTTGGTGTGTAGCCAGAACGTTTCGTATGGGTAAGAGCTGATTCGGCAATTTGCTTCATAAGTCTGGAATTTTGTAAAACGTGAAGGGTTTCTTGATCACGTTCCCAGTCTTCTGCGCTGATTACAACAAAATCTTTACCGTTACGCCGTGTCACCTTTAACGGGGTGTGGTGATCTGTTGCTTGCTCGACAAGGTTTTTAATATTTGATCGGAACTGATTGACGCTGATTGTTTCCATAGAGCACCTCCAATTATGTACTTACTTTCGGTACATCATAACATATACGCCCTAACGATGCAAATTCAGACCGACCCTTAATCGCGGGCGAAATTTAGTGATAAAATTTGGGTTTTAGTGGCCGCGTTTAACGGCGGCTAATTTGCGACGTTCGGTGGCCAGATTTGATGGACTCGTAAAAAGTCACGGGATGGCTAAGTAAAAATTTCGATAGACAAGATGTTGTGGTTCTCCAGGCGCGAGACCATACATGTAGTATGTCGAGTGTCTGGAGAACTACAACAACGCAGGATATCGGAACTTTTTACGACGCCATCAGATTTAGGAATAATATGAAAATAGTTGTTTTGATCAAACAGGTACCGGATACGACTGAAGTTAAACTGGATCGCCAAACCGGGAACCTGATTCGTGAAGGGGTTGAGAGTATTGTTAATCCCGATGATCGTCAGGCTCTGGAGTTGGCATTACAGCTTAAGGATGATTATCAGGCGACGATAACCGTTATCTCCATGGGGCCGCCGCAGGCGGTTGATGTGCTCTCCGAGGCTTTGGGGATGGGGTGTGATGAGGCGGTTTTGTTGACCGATCGAGCCTTTGCCGGGGCCGATACCTGGGCCACCTCAACGACCTTGGGAAAAGCGCTGGAAAAAGTCGGTGATTTTGATCTGGTCTTATGCGGCTATCAGGCAATTGATGGTGATACGGCTCAGACCGGCCCGCAGATTGCGGAATATCTTAATCTGCCGCAGGCCTGTTATGTCGATAATATTGAGAAAGTTGAGGGTAACAAAATAATCTTGACTCGGCGCAGTGACGATCTTCACGAACGGCTCGCAATCAGCTTGCCGGCGCTGTTGACGGTT